>NZ_AOMB01000010.1 GCF_000336675.1 Halococcus hamelinensis 100A6
CCCGCCGACCCCACCCCCAGCGACCGGATCAACAACAGCCGGATCGTCGGTGGGGTCATCGCGCTCACCGGGGTCGGGGTGGCGGTCTGGACCTTCGCGACCGACGGGCTGGCCGCGCTCAACCTCAACGTGATGAACTTCCTCTTCCTGTTCATCGGCCTCGCGCTGTTCACCAGCCCGGAGGCCTACGAGGACGAGTTCGGCGAGGCGGTGCTGGCGACCAGCGGCATCATCCTCCAGTTCCCCTTCTACGCGGGCATCATCGGGATGATGAACGCCTCGGGTCTCTCGACGACGCTCGCGGAGACCCTGGTCTCGGTCTCGACGCCGGCGACCTTCCCCGCGGTCGCGTGGATCACGGCGGGGATCATCAACTTCTTCGTGCCCTCCGGCGGCGGCGAGTGGACCGTCATCGGCGAGACGATCCTGGGGGCCGCCGACCAGCTCGGGGTGCCGCCGGGCCAGGCGGTCGTCGCCTACGCGGTCGGCGACGCTCACACCAACCTCTTCCAGCCGTTCTGGGCGCTCCCGCTCCTCGGGATCACCGGGATGCGCGCCCGCGACGTCTTCGGCTACGCCGCGACGGTGATGCTGCTCCTGATACCGTTCCTCGCCGCGGCGCTCATCCTGATCCCGTACTGAGCGCCCAACCGGAGCCCGTCCACATCGACGGCCCCCGCACCGGAAACGAACTCCGGAACGGTGCCGAAAACGCTTTTACTCGCCGGCGGTCCAACGGGTGGTATGTACGTCCGGAACGCGAGAAACCACGAGGAAGTCTGGCTTCTGGACCACATCGAGGCGATGGGGCTCGACGACGCGGCGTTCCGGTCGCGCGATTACGTCGTCGCGATCGACGAGGAGTCCGACGAGAAGGCGGGCTTCGGCCGCATCCGGGTCCATCGCGCCGACGACCCCGCCTGCGAACTCACCGGTATCGGCGTCCTCGACGGATGGCGCGGCCAGGGTGTCGGAGCCCACGTCGTCGAGCGGTTGCTCGACCGCGCGAGCGACGAGGGCTTCGAGACGGTCTACACCTTCACCGACCAGCCCGACTACCTCGACCAGTTCGGGTTCGAACGCGTCGACCCCGCGGACCTCCCGGCCGTGCTCGGGAGCCGCTTCGAGGCCAAACGCGAGACCATGCCGGACGCGGTGGCGCTCCGCCTGGCCGTCGAGTCGTTCTCGCTGCCCGAGCGCCTCCGCGAACGGTTCAAGCACGCCGCCCCCGCACACGAGGAGGGCGAGGTCGAGGAGTCACCGGAGGACTTCGGGATCGAGACCGAGAACACGACCTACAAGTACGACACCGGGTGAGCGGTTCGGCGAACAACCGTTAAGGTCGCGTCGGCCCGACCCCGGGGTATGTTCGACCCCGACGACCTCGCCGCGATCCGGTCGGCGAAAGACGAGTGGGAGGACGACACCCTCGACCCCGTTCTCGACCGCTTCGGCGAGCGAAAGGAGGCGTTCACCACCGACACCGACGGCCACACCGTCGACCGGCTCTACACCCCCGACGACCTCGCTGACCACGAATACGACGAGGCGTTCGGCTTCCCCGGCGAGGAGCCGTTCACGCGCGGGGTCTACCCGACGATGTACCGCGGGCGGCTCTGGACCATGCGCCAGTACGCCGGGATGGGGACGGCGAGGGAGACCAACGAGCGCTATCAGTACCTCATCGACGAGGGCCAGACGGGACTGTCGATGGCCTTCGACCTGCCCACGCAGATGGGCTACGACTCGGACAACGAGATGGCGGCGGGCGAGGTCGGGAAGAGCGGGGTGGCGATCGACTCGATCCACGACATGGAGACCGTCTTCGAGGGGATCTCGCTCGACGACGTCTCCACGAGCATGACCATCAACGCGCCCGCCTCGGTACTCTTGGCGATGTACATCGCCGTCGGCGACCGGAAGGGCGTCCCGCGCGAGGAGCTCCGGGGGACCATCCAGAACGACGTGCTGAAGGAGTACGTCGCGCGCAACACCTACATCTACCCGCCGGAGCCCTCGATGCGGATCATCACCGATATCTTCGAGTTCTGCGCCGAGGAGGTCCCGAACTTCAACACCATCTCGATCTCGGGCTACCACATCCGCGAGGCGGGCTCGTCGGCCGCCCAGGAGATCGCCTTCACCCTCGGCGACGGCATTCAGTACGTCGAGGCCGCGCTCGACGCAGGTCTCGCGGTCGAGGAGTTCGCGCCCCAGCTCTCCTTCTTCTTCGCGTCGTACAACAACGTCTTCGAGGAAGTGGCGAAGTTCCGGGCCGCCCGCCGGATGTGGGCCAAGATCATGGACGAACGGTTCGGGACCGACGACCCCGACTCGAAGAAGCTCAAGTTCCACACGCAAACTGCCGGCTCGACCCTCACCGCCCAGCAGATCGACAACAACGTGGTCAGAGTCGCCTACCAAGCGCTCGCGGCGGTGCTCGGCGGGACCCAGAGCCTCCACACCAACGGCAAGGACGAGGCGCTCGCGCTCCCGACCGAGAAATCCGTTCGCACGGCCCTCCGGACCCAGCAGATCCTCGCCCACGAGTCGGGTGCGGCCGACACCGTCGACCCGCTCGCGGGGAGCTACTACGTCGAGAGCCTGACCGACGAGTTGGAAGAGGAGGCCTTCGAGATCCTCGATACGGTCGACGAGAAGGGCGGGATGCTTCGGGCGATCGAGGACCAGTGGGTCCAGCGCCAGGTTCAAGACGTCGCCTTCGAGCGCCAGCGCGAGATCGACGAGGGCGAGCGAACCATCGTCGGCGTCAACGAGTACCAGGTCGACGAGGAGCCCGAGGTGGACATCGAGGAGGTCACCGAGGAGGACCAGGAGCGCCAGCGCGAACGCCTCCAAACGGTCCGCGACGAGCGCGACGACGAGGCCGCCGAGGACGCCCTCGCGGCGGTCCACGACGCCGCCGCAGGCGATGCGAACCTCATGCCGTACCTCGTCGACGCGGTGAAGGCCGAGGCCACCACCGGCGAGATCTGCGACGCGATGCGCGAGGTCTTCGGCGAACACCAGGGCGGGGCGGCGCTGTGAACTTCGACCACGCCGGCATCGCGACCGACGACGCCAGCGGCCTCGCCGACCGCTTTGCGACCCTCTTCGACATCCCAGTCGTCCACGAGGAGACCTTCGACGGCATGACCGTCGTCTTCCTCGACTGCGGGAACGGCTATTTCGAACTCCTCGAACCCGAGGACGGTGGCACCATCGCGCGTTATCTCGACTCCGATGGTCCGGGCATCCACCACCTCGCGCTCGCCACCGACGACATCCGGGCGGCGCTCGACCGGGTCGTCGACCACGGCGTCGAACCGATCGACACCGACCCGCGACCCGGCGCGTGGGGCCACGAGGTGGCGTTTCTCCACCCGAAGTCGACGGGTGGGGTGCTGGTGGAACTGGTCCAGCATTAACCGCCCCCACCTCCACCTTTCACGCCCCACCTTTTGCTGCACTCGTTCGCTTCGCTCACGGGTCACTCCGTTCCCCGTTCGCATCCGAGGTTCTCCCTTCGGTCGAACCTCGCGCCGCTCACTCGCTGGCAAAACGTGGATCAAAAGCCACCGGCAGAGCGTAACTCTGCCGAGCCTGCGTTCGTTCCACTCACGCAGACCGCGTCACCCCACTCGCTTTCGCTCGGGGGTTCCTTGGCCCGCTCGCTCGGCTCCGCCTCGCTCGCGGTACGATTACTCACCAACCGCCGACCGCCCCGCACAGCACCGCCTCCGCCGAAGCCCTCACTCGCTCCGCTCGTTCGCCCTTCACCCGCCAGGGACCGCCCCCGCGACCGCGCCACAACAGCCGCCGCACCGCGGCCGCGGGCCGCACCGCCCGCCGGCGGGCGACCTCCGGGCTTTTAGTCACCCGTTCCCAAGGGGAGCTATGCGCGTCGCGCTCCTCTCCGTCGGCGACGAACTCCTCGCGGGCGACACCGTCAACACCAACGCGGCGTGGCTCGGCGAGCACCTCACCGCACGCGGCGTCGCGGTCGTCCGCTCGGTCGTAGTCCCCGACGACATCGACACCATCGCCGAGACCATCCGCGACCTCCACGAGCGCGCCGACGCCGTCCTCATCACCGGCGGTCTCGGCCCGACCCACGACGACCTCACGATGGACGCGGTGGCGGCGGCCTTCGACCGCGACCTCGAAACCAACGACGAGGCGGTCGACTGGCTCGAAGAACACGGTGGCTACCACAGCGACGACCTCGCAGAAGGCACCGCGGCACTCCCGACCGGCGCGCGCGTCCTCCACAACGAGGCTGGCGTCGCGCCGGGCTGCGTCGTCGAGTCGACCTACGTCTTCCCGGGGGTCCCCGACGAGATGCACGCGATGTTCGAGGGCGTCGCCGAGGAGTTTTCGGGAACGATCCAATCCGTGGAGTTCGTCCACGTCGACGAGCCCGAGAGCGCGCTGCTCGACCGCTTCGAGGAGCTTCGCGACCGCTTCGACGTCACCCTCGGGAGCTATCCCGGCGATCACGTCCGGGTCAAGATCCAGAGCCCGAACGAGGAGACGGCGAAGTCGGCGGCCGACTGGCTGGCCGACCGCGTCGACCTCGTCGAGGAGTGAGCCCGGTCAGCGGTAGAGGTACGCCACCCACGCGATCACGAGCGCGATCCCCGCGATGGTGACGACGAAGCCCGCGCCGTTGATGACCCCGGTCTGGACACCCTCTTGGAGGACGAGTCCGTTCATGGGGGGAGTTACGCCCCCGGTGGCTTATGTGGTTCGAGTCGGACGGCTTTTGCCGATTCCTTCCCTACCCGACGCATGCGACGCGTGGGCTTCGTGGTCAACCCGGTCGCCGGGATGGGCGGCCGAGTCGGCCTGAAGGGAACCGATGGCAAAGTCGAGGAAGCCCGCGAGCGCGGAGCCGAACCACGCGCCCCCGACCGCGCCCGCGAGGCGCTCGATTCCCTGGCGAGCCACGCCGACGAGGTCGAGCTTCTCGCCGCGGGCGGCGGGATGGGCGCGAGGGTGGCGCGAGCGGCGGGTTTCGACCCCGAGGTCGTGACCGACCCGCCCGAGGAAACCGCCGCCGACGACACCCGCACAGCAACCGAGACGTTCGCCGAGCGCGACGTGGACCTCGTGCTGTTCGTCGGGGGCGACGGCACCGCGGTCGACGTGGCCGAAACCCTCACCGAATCCGACCCCTCGATCCCGGTCCTCGGGGTGCCCGCCGGGGTCAAGATCTACTCGTCCGTCTTCGCGGTCTCGCCGCGCGCGGCGGGCCGGATCGCGGCGACCTTCGAGCGAACGGAGTCCCGCGAAGTCAACGACATCGACGAGGACGAGTACCGCGCGGGCGAGGTCCACACCGAGCTCAAGGCGCTCGTCGAGGTCCCGGTCGCCGAGGAGGTCCAATCCAGCAAACAGCTCGCGGGCGGCACGGTCGAAACCCTCGCGGCGGGCGTGGTGGCGAGCGTCGAAACGGGTACGACCTACGTCCTCGGACCGGGCAGCACCCTCGGCGCGATAAAGCAGGAACTCGGGTTCGAGGGCACCTCGCTCGGCGTCGACGTCTGGCGGGCGGGCGAATCGGGCGAGAGCGGCGAACTGCTCGTGCTCGACGGCAGTGCCGACGAGATCGAAGCAGCCCTCGGCGAGCGCAACGTCGTGGTGGTCTCGCCGATCGGCGGCCAGGGCTTCGTCTTCGGCCGCGGCAACCAGCAGATCGCGCCCGCCGTGCTCCGGCGCTCCGAGGTCGAAGTCGTGGCCTCGCGCCGCAAGCTCGACGGCATCGGCGTGCTCAGAGTCGATACCGGCGACCCCGACCTCGACGACGACCTTCGGGGCTGGCGGAAGGTTCGAACTGGACGGTTCGAACGCCGGATGATGAAGGTCGTATAGCGCCGTCCGGGATGCGGAGCCGCTGACCGCGACTACTCGTCGGTCAGTACCTGAACGTCGTCCGTGTCGAACGCCAGACGAACGGTTCCCTCCGGCGGCCGTCGCCCGCCGGTCTTGACGAGTACCGATCGGTCGTTCCAGCGACAGTGGAGCCGATAGGCGTCGCCGAGGAACTCCCGGCTCTCGACCGTCGCGGTCATCGTCGTGGCGGCCGCCCCCGACGATCCCACGTCCCCATCGGTCACTCGGATAGCCTCGGGACGAACGCAGAGCGTCACCGGCCTTCCCGCCGAAACGTCCGACGCGTTCGGGAGCGTGACGTCGAGCCCGTCGACCGACGCTCGGGGTGGATCCGTACCCGTGATCTCCGCCTCGAAGCGGTTGTTGTCGCCGACGAACTCGGCGACGAAGCGCGAGGCGGGTTCGCGGTAGACCCGTTCGGGGGTGTCGACCTGTTCGATCCGGCCGTCGTTGACCACCGCGACTCGATCGCTGACCGCGAGCGCCTCGGCCTGGTCGTGAGTGACGTATATCGTCGTAATCTCGAGGTCGCGCTGGATCGCCTTGAGCGTGACTCGGAGCCGCTCGCGGAGGCGCGCGTCGAGCGCCGAGAGGGGTTCGTCGAGCAGCAGTACGTCGGGTCCCGGCGCGAGCGCGCGGGCGAGCGCGACGCGCTGTTGCTGGCCGCCCGAGAGCGCGTCGGGGTCGCGCTCGGCCATGTCGGCCATGTCCACCAGCGAGAGGAGGTCGTCGACGCGCTCGCGGGTCGTGACCTCACCCGGTGGGTCGTGGAATCGCAGGCCGTAGCCGACGTTTTCGCGAACCGAGAGGTGGGGAAAGAGCGCGTAGTTCTGGAACACGACGCCGACGTTCCGGTCCTCCGGCGGGACCCCACCCATCTCCCGGCCGCCGATCCGAACCGCCCCCGTCGCGGGCGTCTCGAAGCCCGCTATCGCCCGCAGGGTCGTGGTCTTGCCACAGCCCGACGGCCCGACGAGGGTGAAGAACTCCCCGTCTTCGACCGCGAGCGAGACATCGCGGAGCGCGGCGACGTCCCCGAACCGAACGGTCACGTCGTCGAGTTCGACGCCTGTCGGGTTCGTGTCGGCGGGCCCGCGCTCGCTCACGGCTGCCACCGCCCGCCGAGTCGGTCGATCACGAGGAAGCTCGCCGCGGTCACGAGCAGTAGTACCGTGCCCATCGCGGTCGCGGGACCGAGGCTCGGGCCCACGGACCGGTTGCCGATGTAGCGTTCGAGCGCCACGGGCATCGTGTAGGTGTTCACGCCCTGGGAGAGGAGGACCGTCGAGTCGAACTCCCCGATCGAGATCGCGAACGCGAAGGCGGCCCCCGCGAGGACGGCCGCCGCCACCAGCGGGAGTTCGACGTCGACCAGGACTCGAAGTCGGCTCGCGCCGAGCGAGCGCGCCGAATCGAGCAGCCGGGAATCGATTCCGGAGAGGGCGGGCGTGACGTTCCGGCTCACGAACGGGTAGGCCGCGACGGCGTGGGCGAGCACGATGGCGACCGGCCCGCTCGCGACGAGGCGGTGGCCGGCAACCGTCGTCCCGAACACCAGCGTCTGGAGCATCCCGAGACCGACCACGACGCCGCTGACCGCGAGCGGCGCGCTCATCAGGGTCTCGGCGATCCTGGACCCGCGACCGCCCCGCGCCGCGAGCACCGAGACCACCACCCCCATCGGCACCGCGAGGAGGAGGGTGCCGAGGCCGAAGAGAAGGGAGTTCCGGACCGCGGGCAGCGGTCGTATCGTCCCGACGGCGGTCGCGGCCTGCTGGCGCGCGAGGAAGGCGTAGTTCGCCGTCGTGAGTCCCCCCGAACCGGTGAGGCTCTCGACCACCATGCTCGCGAGCGGGCCGACGAACAGGATCACCACGACGATCCCGTAGGCGAACAGCCCGACTCGAACCGGGTCGCGGAGGGTGCGCCACCCAATCGAGAGTCGGTGGCGCGAAAGCGTCGTGGTCCCACGCGAGCGGACCTGTCGTGCCTCGTATCTGAGGTAGAGGTAGGTCAACGAGAGCGAGAGCACCGTCTCGATGGTGCCGAGGGTGGCGGCCTCGCCCAGCGCGAGGTCCTGGACTCGGGCGTAGAGCCAGACCTCGACGGTGGCGAGCTGGAGCCCGCCGAGCGCGAGCACGATCGGAAAGGAGAGGAAGGTGAAGACGAACGTCAGCAGCGCCGCGGTGAGGACCGCGGGAACGAGTTCGGGCAGCACCACGTCGCGAAACGCTCTGAGTCGGGACGCGCCGAGCGACCGCGCGCTCTCGACTCGGCGGGCGTCGACCGACTCCCAGGCCGTGGTCACGAGCCGCGTCACGAGCGGCGCGTTGTAGAAGGCGTGGGCGAGCACGACCGCCTTGAGAGTGAACAGCACGCCGCCGACCGGGCCGAGGCCCACGATCGAGAGGAGATCGTTGAGCAGGCCGTTCCGCCCGAACATCGCGAGGAACCCGACCGCGACCATGATCGAGGGGAGCACGAACGGCACGATCGTGAGCGAGCGGAGGGTTCGCCGGCCGACGAACTCGTACCGCGCGAGGAGGTACGCGCCCGGTAGCCCGACGAGCACGCTCGCCACCGTCGAGAGCGCGGCCTGCCAGGCCGTGAAGCCGAACAGTCCGAACTCCACCGATGGAAAACCGGCCCGAACCCAGCCACCGAGACCCGCGGGCACCCCGAACGGGTCGCGCACCGTGCCGGCCAACATCCCCGTGTAGAAGGGGTCGCCGAGGACGTCCGCGAGCGGGCCGAGGGTGAGCCGACCGCCCCGCACGACGGCCGCGACGAGGACGCTGCC
The DNA here is from genome assembly GCF_000336675.1 of Halococcus hamelinensis 100A6. Taxonomy (NCBI): domain Archaea; kingdom Methanobacteriati; phylum Methanobacteriota; class Halobacteria; order Halobacteriales; family Halococcaceae; genus Halococcus; species Halococcus hamelinensis. The sequence continues at coordinate 8,696 of NZ_AOMB01000010.1, forward strand.
CACCGGGTAGTAGAACACGACGAGGAGTATCGCGAACGTCGCGACGACCCCGACCGGGAGCGCGAGGCGCTCCGCCCGCCGCGCCATCAGCTGCTCGCCACGAGCCGCGACCAGTCCTCGACCCAGCCGCCGACCGACCCCGCGAGGTCGTCGTAGGACATCGTGACGGGGTTCGGGGGTTCCTTGGCGTACTTCTCGAACTCCCGACCCGGCGAGACGCCCTTCACGGCGGGGAACTGGACGTTTCTGACCGCGATCTCCGATTGGGCCCGGTCGGTGAGCACGAACGACATGAACTCACGGGCGAGGTCGGGGTTCTCCGCGTCGGCGAAGGCCGCCATCGCCTCGGGGTTGGCGTAACCCTGGCCGTCGAGGAAGCCGACCTGGTGCCGTCGGAGCTGGGCCTTCGAGTCGTGGTAGTAGACCTGGTCCGTCGAGTAGGAGACCACCATCGGGGCCTCGCCGTCGGTGAAGGCCTGGTAGGCGGGCTCCCAGTCGGCGAGCACCCGGACCCCGTTGTCGAGGAGGTCCCGCCAGTAGTCGAGATAGCCGTCCTCGCCCTTCGCGAGGACCGTCCAGAGCAGGAAGGCGCGTCCGGGGTCCGACTGCTGGGCGTTCTCGGTGATGAGCTCGTTCGCGTACCGGGGTTTCGTCAGCGCGTCGAAGCTCCTCGGCTCGTCGACCTTCGTCCCGTCGTAGACCAGCGTGATGTAGCCCGTATCGTAGGGGATCGCCCGTCCCCGCGGATCGACGTCCAGGGTTTGCTTGATCGCGTCCGTCCCGTCGACGGTCCCGCTCGACCGGAACAGGGGGCTATCGAGCTGTCGGCGCACCCGGACGAGTTCGCTGGTGTTCAGCCCCACGTAGAGGTCCGCGTCGATGGGGGCCCCCTGCTGGGCGCGCTGGACGAACTGGTTGACCCCGTTTTCGGGCACCTGGAACTCCACGGTCGCGTTCGAGTGGCGCTTCTCGAAGGCGGATTTCAGCCACGCGCCCGCGGTGTCCTCGCCGGTGAACGAGGCGTAGGTGGCGACCGTGAGGGTTCCGCCCGTCTTCGCCGACCCCACCGTAGCGGTCGTGTTGCCAGTGGTGTTTCCCTCTCGTCCCGCTCCGCCGGTCGCGCTCCCGTTCGAGTCGGAGCCGTTCGTCGACCCGTCGCCGCTCGTACAGCCCGCGAGCAACGCCGCCCCGACCGCGCCGCCCCCGGCTCGCCGGATGAACGCTCGTCGCTTCATTACCGGGTGATTTCACCCGGTGGAGGTAAACCTGTTGTCCTCGGTCGCCGGGCGCGATCCGGACCGCCACGGTCGAAGGCTTAAGTGAGCGCCCGGTCTCTGTTGCACACGATGGCCATCGACCCCGAATTCGAGCGGAACCGCGAGGCGGTTGACGAGAACGACGGCGTCACCGTCTGGGGACCGGTCGACGAACCCGAGCAGCTGGGCATCCACGGCACGCACGTCGCGGTGGATTTCGACATCTGTCTCGGCGACGGCGCGTGTCTGGAGGACTGCCCCGTCGACGTCTTCGAGTGGGTCGAGACCCCCGGCCACCCCGAGAGCGAGCGCAAGGCCGAGCCCGCAAACGAGGTCCAGTGTATCGACTGTATGCTCTGTGTCGACGTCTGTCCCGTCGACGCGATCGACGTCGACGCGGGTCGGTCGGGATAACGAGCGGGCCGGAACCGAGCTTTTTCCTGCGGTTGGAGCGGTCGGCGCGCGCTCGCGGTCAGCGCGAACGATAGTGAGTGCTGAGCGCGGACACTGTGCGAGGGATGAGCGACGTGAGTGAACGAAGTGAACGAGCGGAGCGAATCGGCTGGGGAGGCGTGTGGGCGGTTGCGGTGGCGGAGAAGTTAGTGGTCGTACCGCGAGCGAACGGAGTGAGTGAGCGGGCCGACGACTGACCAACGGGAAAGAGGAGGCTTTTGATCCACATTTTGCCAGCGTCATCAGAACTGCTAGCAGTTCTGATTGGCACACAAAATCGCGGAGCGATTTTGGGACGAGTGAGCGAGCATCGCGAGCGACTGAGCGCAGCAAAAGGTGGTTACGGGTACGTCGTACCGCTGGTGCTCACGTTCGCGGTGCCGACGGTGGTGCCGTTGACCGTGTTCACCGCGACCACCGTCGTGGTCGCTCCGAGCGGGAGCGGGAGCGTGACGCTGGTCTGACCCGCATCGACCGTCGTCGTGTAGAACGACTTCCCGTTCTCGGTCACGACCGAGAGTTTGGTCACCCCGAGGCTCGTCGTCGCCTGCGGGGTCAGTGAGACGGAGGCCTGGATGGAGGAGGCACCCCAGGCATCGGACGTCGAGAAGCCCTGGAAGACCGCTGGGCTGTTGGATTCGACGGTGATCGTCGGTTGGGCCGTTACACAGCCGGAGCCGACGAGCGCGACGACGACCACGAGGACGAGCATCCGGGTTCGGAGGCTGGAGGTCACTATCCGGTCTCGGCCCCGAACGGTCTTCTAGCTTACGTGATGGCCCACTCAGTCCGGTAATGCGAAACTATCAACCGGCGGGCCGCGTTGGGTTCGGTCATGACTACCGACGAACCGGCTGCGTGGGAGTATCACACCCTCCGGCCGCCACGCGAGGCGACCAAGAAGGAGGCGAGCGACCCGGTCGCCGAACTCAACGAACTCGGCGCGGAGGGCTGGGAGCTGGTTACGACGGTCGAGTACACCGGCGGCGGCACCAAGTACCTCGTGCTCAAGCGTCCGCGCGACGCGGCCACTGATACCCAATGAGCGACGCGGCGGACACCATCGACACCCAGGAGGAGGACACCCAACTCGACCAGGAGAGCATCGAGAACATCGGGACCGCGAACACGATGCGCGAGCGCTCGGGCGAGACCCGCCTCAAGGTCTGGTTCTTCCTCGCGGGCCACCGGGTGGTCGTCACCGGGTTGCTCGCGCTGTTGATCTTCGGGGTGTTCATGCTCGGTGGGACCTACTTCTATCAGTTCCTCCTCACCGACGCCCAGACCGCCGACACGATCGAGACGCTGTTCTCGACGATGATCTCGGCTATCATCACCGGCGTCACGCTCGTGCTCACGATCTCCCAGATCGTTATCAGTCAGGAGAACGGCCCGCTCGGCGACCAGCGCGAGCGCATGAGCAACACGATGGACTTTCGGGACTACACCGAGGAGCTGACCGGCTCGCCCACCCCTGCCGACCCGTCGGCGTTCCTCAGGGTGCTCATCCTCGAGAGCAAGGACCGCGCCGAGGGGCTGCGCGAGTCGATCGCCGACAACGACAACGACGACCTCCGTGGCGAGGTCGACGAGTTCACCAACAGCCTGATCGAGAACGCCGACACCGTCTCCGGCCGGCTCGACGGCGAGACGTTCGGCTCGTTCGACGTGCTCTCGGGCGCGCTGGATTACAACTACGGCTGGAAGGTCTTCCAGACCGAGCGGCTCGCCGACGACTACACCGAGGACCTCTCGGCGGAGAGCTTCGAGCGGCTCGACGAACTCAAGACGGTGCTCACGATGTTCGGCCCGGCTCGCGAGCACGTCAAGACCCTCTACTTCGAGTGGGAGCTGATCAGCCTCTCACAGAACATCCTCTACGTCTCGGTGCCGGCACTGATCGTCGCGGGCTTCATGACGACCTTCCTCGGCGGGAGTTCGCTCTCGGGGGTCGTCCTCGGGGTCTCGGTGCTCGTCTGGGTGACCTCCATCGCGTTCGTCGTCACCTGCCTGCCCTTCCTCCTCTTGATCTCCTACATCGCCCGGATCGCGACCATCGCGAAGCGCACCCTCGCCATCGGCCCGTTCATCCTGCGCGACTCTCAGCGCTGAACCCTTCAGGTGGCGTCTTGGTCGTCGGTTCCGTCGGTCGTCCCGTCGACGTTCGGCGTCGCGCCGTCGGCGACGTCCTCGCGGTCGGCCTGTGGGTCCGTCCCGATGCCCCCGCCGAGCGAGACCGTCGGGGTGAGGGGTTCGCCCCGGACGAGTTCGGGGAGCACGATCCGGATGGCTTCGAGCACCGCGACGAACGCGATGGGGAGGAAGAAGAAGCCGTACCAGCCGAACAGGATCGGCCCCAGCAGGTAGGCGAACATGATCACCACGGCGTCGAGCTGGCGGCCGGTGAGCACGGGTTGGATGAACGTCTGGGGGAGGATGTCGAGCACGAGGAAGTAGACGACGAGTGCGCCGGCGACGAAGACGTACGCCCCGCTCTCCCCGCTCTCGAACGCCTGTACGGCCAGATACGCCACGACCGGGAGGTAGACCACCTTCCCGACCACGATCGGTATCAGGCTGGTGATCCCGGTCAGCACCGCGAGCACGAACACCAGCGGGACCGTGAGTCCCGCGGGCGCGATCAGGTTGGTGGCGACGTAGACCACGCCGGCGAGCACCGCCATTACGCCCACGAACAGCAGGTTGCCGAAGAAGACCGATTCGAGGTCCTCGTCGACCGCCGCGGCGTAGGCGTAGGCGGTGGTGTCGCGCCCGCCCACGAGCGTCCGGAACCCCTCGGCGAGCTGGTCGTCGTTGGTCAAGAGGAAGTGCGCGAGCGTCAGCGCCAGCCCGACGAGCACGAGCCCGCCGGCGACCCCGCCGAGCACCTGGCTCCCGAGGGTGAACGCGGTCTGTGCGAGCTGACGGGGCTGGCTGATGGCTTGCTGTGGGTTCTGAAGCAGGGTCTGTACCGTCTGTTCCTGTGCCGGCGGCAGCATGCTGAGGTCGAGCGCGCCGCTCGTTCCGTCGCCGAGGCTCACGACGCCCGAGAGCTGCTGGACGATGCTGAGGCCCGTATAGAGCACGAGGGCGATGATCGGCACCACGATCAACAACACGGTGAGCCCCGCCGCGATACCGTCGGAGTCGATGTAGTTCCCGAGCCACCGGCAGATCGGGCGGGTGGCGTAGTAGCCGAAGACCGCGAGCACGACCATGCCGGCGAACGAGGACACGACGAACGCGACGAAGACCGCGAGCACGAACACGAACAGCCACCACCCGAGCCGCGCGCGGCTCGTGGGTGGACCGGTTCTGGTCTCGGACATGGCCGTACATGGAACACCCGATTCAAACCGTTGTGGCTTGCCGGCCCGGTTCGGTGCCCCGGCAACGCCCATCCCGAACCCTCTTTGTCGGGCGCGTCCGAGACCTTCCCGGCATCACGCCACCAACCCATGAGTTCGAACGACCCCGACTGCCCGTTCTGTGGCATCGTCGCCGGCGAGATCCCCGGTCGTATCGTCGCCGAGACCGACCGGACGACCGCGTTCCTCGACGCCAACCCGCTCGCACCCGGCCACACCCTCGTGGTGCCGAACGACCACCACGAGCGCCTCGACGACCTCGGCGAGGACCTCGCGAGCGAGGTCTTCGCCACCCTCCACCGGCTGACGCCCGCCGTCGAAGCCGCGGTCGACGCCGACGCCACCACCGTCGCGTTCAACAACGGTCCCGCCGCCGGCCAGGAGGTCCCGCACGTCCACGGCCACGTCATCCCCCGGTTCTCGGACGACGGCGGCGCGCCGATCCACGTCGTCGCCGGCGACCGACCCGACCTCTCGGACGACGAGCTCGACGCCATCGCCGACCGTATCGGTGAGCACTGACATATTTTTAATACAATATAGGAAAAACAAGAAAATATTAAGTAGTGGGCCGGTGTGGGAGGGTCCGTGATGGAGACGACGTACGCGTGTCCCGAATGCAACGGCTCCCTGCGCGGATCCGGCGACGAGACGTTCTGTACGAGCTGTGGGCTGGTCGTCGCCGCGGACAACATCGACCGGGGCCCGGAGTGGCGTTCGTTCGCCGACGGTCCGGACCGAAAGCGGACGGGGGCACCCCTCACGCGCTCGCGCCACGACCGCGGTCTCTCGACCGAGATCGGCCGTTCGATCCGGCTCACCGGCCGGAAACGTCGGCTGTTCGCCCGCCTGCGCCGCCAGCACAACCGTGCACGGATCGCCTCGAAGGCCGAACGGAATCGGGTCTACGCCTTCACCGAGATCCGTCGGCTGGTCGGTGCGCTCGGGCTCCCGGAGACGGTTCGCGACCGGGCGTGCGTGCTCTTCGAGTCGGCCCAGAACGAGGACCTCCTCCGGGGACGGTCGCTCGAAGGCTTCGCCGCCGCCGCGGTCTATGCGGTCTGTCGAACCGAGGGGCTCTCGCGAACCATCGCGGAGGTCCGCGACGCCGCCAAAGCCAGTCGCGGCGAACTCGTCGCGGCCTACGACGCGCTCAATCGGGAGCTTGGCCTCCCGACGGGGCCGATAGACCCCGCCGAGTACCTCCCCCGATTCGCGAGCCTGCTCGACGTCTCGACCGCCGTCGAGGCCAGAGCGCACGAACTCGTCGACGAAGCCGAGTCGCTCGGTGCGACCAGCGGCCGAAACCCGAGCGGGGTCGCCGCGGCCTGTCTCTACACCGCGGCGCGCGAGCTCGACGGCTCGCTCACCCAGCAGGCCGCCGCCGACGTCGCGGGCGTCACCCCCGTCACGCTCCGGGCGACCTATCACGACCTCCGGGAGTGAGGCGGAACCCGGCCTACGTCGTCCGGAGGTGGTCGGTCTGTGGTTCGTAGACCTCGCCCTGCCGGCGGAGCTTCTCGATCTCGTGTTCGGCCTGCGAGCGCTCCATCCCGGTCTCCTCGGCCCGATCGAGCACCTCGTCGACCGGTGCCCCCGAGTCGTACTCGCTCTCGATCTCGCTGATGAGGGCTTTGACGTTCTTTACGCGGTCGCGCTGGGTCTTCGACTGGCCCGTCTCCACGATGTCGGCGTCGAACTCGCCGGTCTCGGGGTCGACGCCGATGTCCTTGAGACACGACCGGACGATCTCGATGACGCGTTCGGCGTCCTCCAGCTCGACGGTATCGGAGAGCCGGACGCGGGCCGAGGCCTCTCCGAGCCGCACGAGGGCTTCGAGTTTTCTGGCCGTGACGGGCACGGGCGCGTCGTCGTCGGCCCCTTCGGAGCGAAGGCTGACGTAGAAGTCGCTGATCGCCTCCTTGGCCTCCTCGGTCATCGTCGGGAAACAGTTGCGCTGGGCGTAGGCGATGTACTTCCTGAGGAGTTCGGGTTCGATGGCCGGAGCGACGGTGTCGGTCACGGCGTCGACCTCGGCCTGAGAGACGTTCGCCGCGGTCTGTTCGGTGCGCTGGGTGTTGAGCTCGCCCGCGTAGTTGGTTCGCAAGATGTGCTCGGCGAGGTTCTTGTCCTCCTCCGGGTCGGGGGTGTCCGTGACGGTGAAGATCAGGTCGAACCGGGAGATCAGCGCGGGTTCGAGGTCGATCTGCTCGCCGATGGACTCGTACTGGTCGAACCGCCCATACTTGGGGTTCGCCGCACCGAGCAGCGAACAGCGGGATTTGAGGGTGGCGTTGATCCCCGCCTTCGAGACCGAGATGGTCTGTTGTTCGAGCGCTTCGTGCATCGCCGAACGATCTTCCGAGCGCATCTTATCCAGTTCGTCGACGGCCGCGATACCCTGGTCGGCGAGCACCAGCGCGCCGGCTTCGAGGGTCCACTGCTGGCCCTCGCCGAAGTCGTCGCGAACGGCGGCCGCCGTCAGCCCCGCGCTCGACGAGCCCTTCCCCGAGGTGTAGACCGACCGTGGCGCGATGTTCCGGATGTACTGGAGCATCACGGACTTCCCCGTCCCCGGATCCCCGATCAGGAGCATGTGGAGGTCGCCCCGGATCCGCGAGCCGTCGGGGAGGTGTTTCGCCACCCCCGAGAAGAGCTGGAGGATCATCGCGAGTTTGGCCTGGTCGTAGCCGTAGATCGAGGGCGCGATCGAGCCGACCATCTGCTCGTAGATGTCGTCCTCGGTGGAGAGTTCGACGATCGCACGCTTGTCGGCCTCCGAGATGTCCATGTCCTCGAACTGCTCGTCCTCGATGTCGACCGAAATGCCGTCCATGAAGACCTCGAACATCGGCGAGGCCTCCCGGTTGGTCTCCTGCTGGTCGAGGTGGAGGATACCCGTCACGCGGACGTGGTCGCCCGCCGTGACTTCGCCCGTGATGTCGTCCTCGATGTGGACGTCGATGTTCTGTGGGGTCTCGCCACCGCGGAGCCCTTCGGGGCTCTCCTGAACTCTGAGTTTCTGGGCGTCGACGAACTCCGATTGGTCGAAGTTGATCGTAAAGGGGCCCTGTCGTTCACAGCCCTGGCACTCGTGAGGTTCCTGAAAGTCGCTTCCCGTTTGCGGAATTCTGGTGAGCGTGCCACACCGCTGGCACTCGAAGGCCGCTTCGGTGATCTTCGGGCGGACGTCGGTGGCCTTCCGGACGATGCCCTGGACGCTGAGGAGCTGACCGCGGTGGCGCGCCCGGATCTCCCGGATCTCGGTCGTCTCGCCGAGCCCGTGGATCCGGACGTGCGCGCGGCCGAGGCCGACGTCAACGGGCAAATCGTAGAGCCGGAGGGCCTCCTCGGCGTACTCCTGGAGCTGGCCGGGCTGTGAACGGTAGTCGTCGGCGAGGTCCGAATCGAAGCGATAGAGGTCGCCCCAGTCGATGAAGAGCGAGCGCTTCTCGTTGGGGTACTTCTGGGCGAGCTCGCCGATCTCGTTCCGGTAGTAGTTGCGGTAGAACTCCTCGAAATCGTCGATCAGTTCGGCGTTCTCCGCGCTGGCCATCTTGTGATCGGGTAGTGCGTTCCCCGCTAAGAAGTTTCGTACTGTGTGGAGCGAAAGTGAACCTGTGAGAGGGGCGCGTCGAACCGACAACGAGGCCCGGTCTTCAGGCGTCGGTGGGCCGTTCTCGGGCGCGTGCGGCGCAGTCCGCACAGCGTTCGAGGAGGTCCTCCCGGTTGCGTTCGACGTCGATCGCGCCGGCCCCGAACGTCGGGCCGTCGTAGTCGAGCGGGCTGTCGTGGTTCATCCCGCGGCGTTCCATCTCCGCCGCGAGGTCGTCGTGACGCTCCTCAAGCCGTGTCGTGTCGATGTTGCCCCTCTCCGCGTGGCCCTCGGCGATCGCTTCGCCGTGTGGGTGGCGCAGGATCGTCCCTTCGAGCTGGTGGTGCTCGGCGTGCTCGCCAGCGAGATGCTGCTTGCAGAGGATCCCGACCGGAACGCACCACATCCGGGTCACCGCTCGTCACCCGATGGTTCGACCGTGCCGGTCGGCTGTGTCCGATGATTAGAGACCACGAAATGGGACCGCGCGGATTTGAACCGCGGTCACGGGCACCCAAGGCCCGAAGTATACCAGGCTAACCCACGGTCCCGTGTCGCTCCTACCGGGCGCGTGCGAATAATCCTTCCGTTCCCTCGACAGCACTCGGCCGCCGTCCGATGGATGGGGCCCGCGTTCCGAAGTCGGCACGCGCGGCCCGGACGTGACGGAAGGTCTATATCCATCTCGTGTAAGCATCGGGCATGGTCACGGGACTCGAACTCGCGGTCCTCGCCGTCGCGGTCCTGTTCTTGCTCGTCGGGATACGCGTACTCCAGGCGCTCCGGCCGTTCATCGTCAACGCGGTCGTCGGCCTGCTCGTCTTCCTGGTCGCGGGCTGGTTCGGCTTCCCCGTCGAGGTGAACTGGCTCACGGTGCTCGTCGTCGCCATCGGCGGGCTGCCGGCCGCCGTGCTGGTGGTGCTCCTCTCGACCTTCGGCCTCGCGTTCGTCCCCGCGCTCGTCGACCTCGCCGCGCCGTTCCTCTAGTCCTCCTCGTCGCGCAGCTCGATGTCGGCCACCACGTCGTAGGGGTCGGCACCCTTTCGGATGCCGTCGAGCATCGTGAACGCCGCGCCGGGTTCGAGGAAGTGACGCGTCACCGCGCGGCCGAGCGGCGTGGGTTCGAGGCCGTCGATGAAGCCGTAGTCCAGCAGTTTGCCGACCGCGTGCTTGAGCGGGACCTCCCCGACCATCCGCTCGGTGAGCCCCTTCGCGCCGCCGCCCGCCACCGCGACGTTCGCGAGCACCTCCTCTACCGCATCGGTCTCGTCGTAGCGCATCGCCACCGGCTCCATCTCGCCCTTCAGGAGTTTGAACGCCGTCTCGTCCTCGCTCCCGGGCATGCTCGCGTGGTAGCTCCCGTCGGGTTCGACGAGGACGTAGACCACCCCGCGGTCGTGGTAGTCCGGCCGCCCCGCCCGCCCGAGCATCTGATGGAATTCTTGGACAGTCAACCACTCGATACCCATCGCGAGCGAGTCGAAGAGCACCTGCGAGGCCGGGAAGTCGACCCCGGCGGCGAGCGCCGCCGTCGTGACGACCGCCGCCAACTCCTGATCCGCGAACTTCCGCTCGACGGTCTTCCGACGCGAGTAATCGAGCCCCGCGTGGTACGGCGCGGCGTCGTACTCCAACTTTCGAGAGAGCTCGTGACACCGCCGCCGCGAGTTGGTGAAGATGATTGTCTGGCCCCGGTAGCCCTTCGAGGACTTCCGGTCGAACTCGCGTTTCACCAACTTGTTCGCCACCCGGGCTTTCTCCTGGCCGTCGGCGAACGTGACGTGGCGTTCTATCGGCACCGGACGCTCCTCGAACTCCACGAGCCGGGCGTCGAGCCGGTTCGCGAGCCAGTTCGGGTTGCCGACGGTGGCCGAGAGGTAGAGCCACTGGGTCCCGTCGTTCGACTCGTCCCGCGCGCGTTCCTGTCGCCGGTTCTCGCAGTACCACTTGAGCCGGGCGATCAGACCGTCGAGGCGGTGGCCGCGGTCGTCGTCTTCGAGCGTGTGGACCTCGTCGATCACCACCGTTCCGATGTCCCCCAGGTCCTGGCCGACCCGGAGCGCGTGGTCGATGCCCTCGTAGGTCCCGACCACGATGTCGGCGTTCGGATCGAACCGTTCGCCATCTCCGCGAACTCGACTCGCGCCGACCCGGATGGTGACGTTCGCGAGGTGGCCGTAGTCGTCCTGGAAGTCCTCGTACTTCTGGTTCGCGAGCGCGACGAGCGGCACCAAGAAGAGCATCTTCCCCTCGCCGCGGAGCAGCCGGTCGACGCCCGCGAGTTCGCCGATCAGGGTCTTTCCCGTGGCAGTGGCGCTCACGACGAGCTGGTCGTCGCCATCGAGCGCGCCGTTCTCGACCGCGAGGCTCTGCACCGGGAGGAGCTCGTCGAACCGGTCCGACATGAGCGACTGGAAGTTGGGGTGGAGGTCGAGCGAGTCCACAGAAACGGGATTGACGGCCTCCGTGGTGGCGCTCATCTCGTCGAACTTGGTGAGGTCGGGGTCGAGTTGGCCCGAGAGGAGGTTTTTCACCCGGTCGAGGTCCTGTACGGACTGGAGGAGCTCGTGGAGGCGGTCGGCGGCCGTACCGGAGACGTCGTGGTGGGCTATCTCGCGGTCGAGTTCGCGTCGGGCGCAGTCGGGGCAGATCCGCTCGCCGTCGGCCGCGACCGCGGTCTCCGAGGTGATCGGCGAGTACCGCCCCGCCGCCGCACAGTACCGACAGGTCCTGACTCGTTTGGCCTCTAGCTGGTAGCCCGAGAGCATCTCCTGGAACGCCTCGCGCTGGTCTCGGGTGGTCTGTTCTGAGATCCGAATGCGGTCGGCCCGGCGGGCGAGTTCGACGAACTGGTCCGGCGAGCGCGGCTCCTCCCCCGAGGAGTGTTTCACGCCGAACTTCGCGGGCCGCGGGCCGGCGTCGGTGGCGGCGAGGTCGAGGCGGGCCGAGAGCGTCCGCTCGTCGCCGTCGGTGACGGCGACCAGATAGTCGTCGCCGATCCCGTGAACGAACAGGGTTCCGACCCGCCCGACCTGCTGTGACACTGTTCGTCGATCCGTTCGCGGGCTATTTCAGTCGCTCGAAACCGCTTCTGTGGATCACTCCACGAGGTCGATCGCGTCGTCGCCGTTCGGCACCGCGCAGATGAACGCGCCCGGCTCGTCGCCCTCGTTGCGATACCAGTGGACCGTCCCGGCGGGAATCAGGAGGGAGTCGCCGGCACTCACGGTGTGTTCGTCGTCCTCGTCGGCGGTTTCACCGCCCTCCCGAGGCGTCTCCGGGGCCTCGCCGATCCCGATCACGTACTCGCCGTCGAGGACGTACTGTTCGTGTTCGACCTCGTTGGTGTGTTTCGGGACCGCCGCACCCGGCGCGAGCGTGAACCGCCGAATGGCGAAGTTCGGCGCGCCGCGTGCTTCGTCGACGAGGACGCCCTTTTCGAGTCCGTCCGCCGCGTCGACCGGTTCGTAGTCGATCTCCGCCGCCCGTCGGATCAGGGGTGCCGGCCGTTCGGGTTCGCTCATCCTCCCCGGTAGGCCCACCGGTGGCTAAAACCCCGCGGCCACGACACGATTTAAGGGGACACCGACCGTAGTTTGGGCATGCCAAGCTTCAGGGTCGGAAGCATCGCCGGAATTCCGATCAAACTCGGGCTCTCGTTTCTCTTGGTCCTCCCGCTGTTCGCGTGGTTCATCGGGAACGGGATCGGGCAACTGCTGCCGCTGCTGAACGGGATCTTCGACGCGAACCTGCCGGCGGCGGAGCTCTCGGCCGGCAACACGCCCTACGTCCTCGGCATCGTCGCCGCCGTCGGGCTCTACGTCGGCGTCGTGCTCCACGAACTCGGCCACTCGTTCGTCGCGATGCGCTACGGCTACGAGATCGATTCCATCACGCTCTGGTTTCTGGGGGGTATCGCCCAGATGGCCGAGATGCCCGAGGACTGGCGACAGGAGCTCGCCGTCGCGGTCGCCGGCCCCGCCGTGAGCGTCGTCCTCGGCCTCCTCTCCTTCGTGGTCTTCCTCGTGGTCCCGGAGTCGCTCGGCGGCGTACGTTTCGTGCTCGCCTACCTCGCCCTGCTCAACGTGGGTCTCGCGGCGTTCAACCTCCTGCCCGGGTTCCCGATGGACGGCGGACGGGTCCTCCGGGCACTTCTCGCCCGAACCCGGACCCACGCCGAGGCCACCCAGCTCGCCGCCGAGGTCGGGAAGGGGTTCGCGTTCCTGCTCGCGCTCGTCGGCCTCTTCTCGGGGAGCATCGTCTTTATCGCCATCGCCTTCTTCATCTACATGAGCGCGAGCGGCGAGGCCCAGCAGGCTGTCACGAAGGCGGCGCTCGAAGGCGTCGCGATCAGCCGCGTCATGACGCCCGCCGACGAGATCGACGCCCTCTCGCCGAAGGCCAGCGTCGCCGACCTGATCGAGCGGATGCTCACCGAGCGCCACACCGGCTATCCCGTGCTCGAAAGCGGCGAACTCGTCGGGATGGTGACACTCACCGACGCACAGAAGGTCCGCGAGGTCGAGCGCGACGCCTTCCGGGTCGAGGAGGTGATGACCCACGAACTGGAGACGATCCCCGAGGACGCCGACGCGATGACCGCGCTCTCGACGATGCAGTCGGCGGGCGTGGGTCGATTGCCGGTGGTCGGCCTCCAGGGCGAGTTCGTCGGCCTGGTCTCGCGGACCGACCTGATGACCGCGCTCACTATCCTCCGGTCGAGCGGGAGGGATTCGGGAGCCGAGACCTCCCGCGACTCGCCGCGCTCGCCCGAGGAATCGCTGTAGTTACTCCGGTGCGGGGACGGTTTCGAGCCGGTCGGTGAGCCACTCGCGCGCCGCGTCGAGTTCGCCCTCGTCCTCGTCGACGAGCTTGATCCGGTTGTGGCGCACCGCCCGGTCGGGATAACAGCCCACCGCGACGTCGAAGCGCTCGCCCGCCTCGCTGAGGTCGTCGATCATGTCGGCCTCCGGCGTCGGGGTGTAGAAGACCTGCGAGCGGACGTCGCCCCCGAACCCGTCCTCGATCGTCTCGAACATCGCCTTCATCTCCGCGGGCACTCCGGGGAGGACGTAGACGTTCTCGATCACACAGCCCGGCGCGAGCCCGGGGTCGTTGATCAGCGGCTGGCTCCCCTCGGGGATCGAGGCCTCGGCCTCGACGTCGAGCGCGATGTCGGGGTACTCCTCGCGAACGGCTTCGAGGCGCTGTTCGACGTCGGCACGGGCGCGGTCGTTGACCGCGAGCGGCCGGTCGAACGCCGTCGCCACCGCGTCCATCGTGACGTCGTCGGGGGTTCCCCCCAGCCCGCCGGTGAGGATGACGGCGTCGAACGCCGCCGAGTAGTCGGCGACCCGGTCGGCGATGAGTTCGCGGTCGTCGGGTACCACGAGGATCCGCGCGACGGTCGCGCCACGCTCGGTGAGTCGGGCGGCGATCCACGTCGCGTTGGAGTTCTCGGTGTCCCCCGAGAGGATCTCGTCGCCGATGGTGAGAAGCGCGATTTCCATCGGCGGATCTGGGTGATGGCGACGGATAGCCCTTCGTTGTCGATCCGGTGGCCCCCCTCGCCGACCTCTCGTTCGCCCCCACACGACGAACGACGCCGGAACCCATGGTTTTTGGTAGCGGCCGGATAGTTCGACGTATGCCCATCGACGAGCCGAACTGGGAGTCGGGAAAACAAGTGAGCACTTCGATAGATTCCGTTCGTAACTTTCTGGAGGAGGGCCATCCCGAGGCCTACACCGCCGAGGAGATCGCGGGCGCGGTGCTGGCGTTCGCCAACACCCCGCCGGTCACGAGCGAGAAGCTCAGGGACATCGCCGAGCAGAACCTCGAGATCCTGATCGAGACCGGGAGCGTCGAAGCCAGACGGGTCGAGACCGGCGACCGGCGGCCGTCGGTCTACTACCGGACCGTGGACGACTGAGGGCGGTACGGTCGATCGTATTCACGTCAACAGCGAGAACGTCCGATTTTCATGTAAAAAATTTGCCATAGTCCGGGTGCGAGAATCGAACCCGCGTCTCAGCCTCCACAAGGCTGAAGGATGACCACTACCCTAACCCGGACACGCGTTCGCACCTATCTTCGCGTGGATAAAGTAGGTTACGACTCGGCCCGAGGGTTTCGCGGTGTTTTTGCCGCTCGCGCCCCTCGTATCGTCAACGTGGCCGTCACCGACAAGATCTACGTCAAGAACCACCGCCGGATCGGCTCCCAGCTCGAGACCCACATCCCGAGAAGTGCGTTCAGCGGCGCGACCCTCGACATCCTCTACTCCGGCGAGGGCCTCGCGAAGCTCGACGACGCCACCCAGGAGCGGGTGCTCGACTTCGCCGAGGACTTCCTCGACTGCGACTGCGAGTCGAACCCCTACTGTGGCCACCCCGAACGCAAGTTCATGGCCTACCTCCTCGACCTGCGCGCCCAGGGGTTCGGCCCCGAGGCCATCGTCGACGTGATGGGCGACGACTACCTCGTGACCGCCTACCCCGGTGACGTCCTCTCCTTCCTCGACAACTCGGTCCGCACGCTCGAAGCGATGGAGGACCTCGCGAACGTCGAGAACGACCGCGAGGCGGCCGGAACGATCGACGACAGAAAACGCGCGCTGCTCTAACCCAGCCGGAACGGCTCCTCTTCCTCGCTCTCGTCGTCGAGCTCTTCGAGCTGGATCACCTCGTCCTCGCCCTCCTGGTTCTCCAAACGCTGGCTCAGCTGGGTGACGTACCGGCGGTGCTCGTCGAGCTGTTCGCGGAGGTGGTCGGCTTCGAGTTCGAGGCGCTCGTGCTCGCGAACGTAGCTCTTTGGCACCTCGACCTTCGGCGGGAAGCTCGAGGAGTCCTCGCTGCTCTCGTCGACCTCGTGCTCGGGGACGACCTCGACCTGACCGTCGTGGGCAACCAGCATCTCGACGTAGTTGCGAAACACCGCCGAGAGCGAGATGTCGCGCTCCTCGGCGATCTCCCGAAGCGTCTCGAAGGCGTCCTCGTTCACCCGGAACGAGATCGTTTTGTTCTTGTTGCCCATCTGGACGCCACCTACCGGCTCCGTGGTCTTAATACTTCGTCAGACGATGACACGGCGTTCGATGGAGCCACGCACACTGGCAGAAGACGTTTGTGTCGACCCTTCGCACGGCAGCTATGATCTCCCCAGTCGATCGACGTCGGTTCCTCGCGGGCGCGCTCGCCGGTCTCGCTGCGTTTGGTGCAGGATGTACCGACACGACGGGAAACAGTGACACAACCCGTGGCTCCACCGAACCAACCACCAATGACGAATCGGTATCGGGAACCGATACCGCTCGTCGTCCGACAGTGTCGACGGTCACACGGGGAACCGATTCGACTGCCTGTGAGGAGGCGCTCCAACGGCTTCCGAGCAAGGTGAACGGGGTCGAATACGGCTCGTTGAATGGCTTCAGTCTCACTGCGAACCGAACGACCCTCTCGATCGGTGATTCGATCGTGTTTCGGCTACGGAACGAAACCGATACCGAGACGATAACCGGAAACCGCCACAAATTCGACGTTCAGCGGCGTCTCGACGACGAATGGCGGTCCATCTACTGGATGAGCGATAGCGCCAGCTACACCGACATGGGGTACGGACAGCAACCCGGTGAAGGATTCACTTGGCGGTTCGCGCTCACACGACAGGGGCTCGAACACACGAGCCAGACCAATCCACCATACCGTGTCTGCGAAGCGTTGGTTCCCGGCGACTACCGATTCGTCTACTGGGGTGTGAGCGCGGAGGGTGAGAACGAAACCGATCGAGGGGTCGGTGTTCGATTCGAGCTCACGAAGCCGAATTCGACCGTCAGCCCGGACCTTAGTGGCTAAAATAGGGAACTGCGCGCTGAGCCCCTCAGTCGGCGTCGACCGCGACCTCGTCTTCCTCCTCTTCCAGACTTTCGAGCGACGACACCGCTGCGCGTCGGTAGTCGTCCAGCGGGAGGTCGTAGCGCTCCTCGGCCATTCTGGCGTACTCGTTGGTGTCGGCCTCGAACGCCTGGATCCGCTCGGTCGTTCGGGCGGCGGTCTCGACCACCCACCGGTCGCGGGTCTCCGCGTCGACCACGGTGATCGACTCCGGCCGAACCGCGACGTTGGTCTGGCCGTCGTCGGTCTCGAAGGTGCGCGGTTTCCCCGCCACCGCGACGTAGGCCGGGGGTTCGATCTCCCGGAGCGTGCTCGCGGCCTCGGGCTGGTACTGACCCGCGTAGACGTAGAACGTCCCCGTGGGGTCGACCACGCGACCCTGCCAGTACTCCGAATCCGAGCCGACGTCCTCGGTCTCGGTGAGGGTGCCGACGAAGAACACGCGGTTCGCGCGCTCGCCAGTGGGGAGGAGGACGTAGACCGGCGCGCGTTCCTCGTCGCTCTCCTTGAACGTCTCCGTGGCGTCGTTGAACTCGCGTGCGAAGACCCGGCGGGCGACCTTCCGCATGGGGGCACCGCTCATAGCGACCTCGCTTTGATGAGGGTCTCTTCGGCATCCGCTGGCCCGCCCAGTTGCTCGAAGTCGTTCGCGAGGACGTACCGCCCGAAGGTCGGTCCCTCGACCCGGTAGTACACCCCGAGGATCTTGCCTCTGATCTCGTCGGCCACGACGGTGGTATCGAGCGCGTCCATCGCCATCTCCTTCGCCTCGGAGAGGGTGATCCCGGTGAGGGCCTCGGTGGCCTCCTCGTCGAAGATCGTCTCGTGGACCTCGTTGCCGTCGTCGATGACGGCCTTGATCCGGAGGTCGAACTCGCCATCGACCTCGCCGTGTTCGGAGCACCGACCGTTCTGGAGCACCCTGGTACAGTCCTCCTCGGGACACCGCTTGATCAGACCGCTCCCGCGCTGGATGTCCACTAGCGCGCCCTCCACAGTCGTGGAATCGTCGCCGACCTCGATGTCCTCGTCGAGCTCCTCGATGTCCGTCGTCCGGTTGAGCTTGACCGAGAACCGACCCTCGTACTCGTCGGTGACGAGGTTCGAGAGGCGGTAAACCCCGCCCTCGTCGAGTTCGGGGAGGTCGGACTTCGCCCACTTCGTGAACTTGATCGTCCCCGTTGGGTCGCCGAGCAGGCCCACCTGCCCCACCGACTCGCTCCGGGGCTCCCAGAGCTGGGTGACCTTCGCCGTGAGGTCGATCCACTCCTCGGGCGCGTCGACCTCGGTTATCGTTCGCTCCTCGCTCGCGCCGCCCGACTCGGGGACGTCGAGCTCCTCGTCGAGTTCCTCGATGTCCGTCGTTCGGTTGAGCTTGACCGAGAACCGACCCTCGTACTCGTCGGTGACGACGTTTTCGAGCCGGTAGACTCCGCCCTCGTCGAGTTCGGGCAGGTCGGAGGTCGCCCACGCGGTGAACTTGATGGTGCCCGTCTCGTCGCCGAGCAGGCCCACCTGGGCGATCGACTCGCTCCGGGGCTCCCAGAGCTGGAGGACCTTCACGGTGAGGTCGACCCACTGCTCGGGCGCGTCGATGGTCTCGACCGTCCGCTCCTCGCTCTCGCCACCGAGTTCGTCCCGGTCCATCCCCGCCTCGTCGAGGTAGCTGCTCGTGACGCTCCGGCGCGCCTCCTCGAGGGGAACCCGGTAGTCGTTGACCAGCGTGTCGAGGCGCTCCTCGACGTCCTCGACGCTGATATCCAGTGTATCGGAAAACTGCTCGTGTATCTCCGCTGCGTGCTGTTGTACGTCCGTCATTGGTTGTCCTGTCTCCGCGTGTTTTCGGTGGGAGACAGTCGTGGGTAGGTGCGCGATGGTATAAAAAGTTCCGCGAGCACGGTGAAAGTGGTCGAGAACGTGAGCGACGGGCCTTTGTAGCGTCCTCCCCTCTCGTCTCCCATGAGCGACGAGGGTCGCCTCGCGCGGCTTCTCAGCACGACGGCGCGCGCGGCGGGTCGGCGCTACGCCGAATCGAGACGGTCCTACGACAGCGGCCGCACCCGCGCCGAGGGCGACGGCCCCTACGACGAGCACGTCCGGATCGTCTGTCGCCGCCACGCCCAGAAACGCACCGTGAACCTCGACGGCTACGTCCCGGACTGCTTCGACCCCGAGCACCCCGACTGCGAGGGCTGTCTGGAGGACGTCCGCGAGGGGACCGTCGAAACCTGGTGAGTGCGGGAAGAGCTTCGACGAGCGCCGACCCGAGCCACGCGGACCTTCTCCTCGCAAGCAGAACACGGGAATGGGCTGCCGGTGTCTCGTCGGACATGGCACCCGATGGTCCGGACCCACGGCGGCGCGGCTCGCTCACCGAACGGTATCCCGGCCTCGACGTGCTCGTCGACGAGCCGCCGAATGCACAGACGGCCGCTCGTTCGAACCTCGCGACCCCAATCACGCCGCGCGACGAACACTTCGTCCGGGTCCACCACCGGACCCCGGAGATCGACGCCGACGAGTGGACCGTCTCGCTCGCGGGGCTGGTCGAGGACGAAGCCGAGCTCTCGATGGAGGAACTCAGGTGTGCGTTCCCCACCGAGTCGGTGGTCCACACCATGGAGTGTTCGGGCAACGGACGAACCTACTTCGAGCCGGACGCCGAGGGCGACCAGTGGAGCTTCGGGGCGGTCGGCAACGCGGTCTGGACCGGCACGCCGATGAGCGCCGTCCTCGACGAGTACGGCGGCGCGACCGACGACGGGCTCTGGCTCTCGGCGATGGGTGGCGAGGCACCGCCCGACAAGGACGTCTTCTGTCGGTCGATCCCGCTGGCGAAGGTCCGGGAGGACTGTCTGCTGGCCTACGAGATGAACGGCGCACCGATGGCCCCCGAACACGGCTACCCCGTTCGACTGGTCGTTCCCGGCTGGTTCGGCAACAACAGCGTGAAATGGGTCGAGGAGATCCGCGTGATGGACGGCATGGTCGAGGGCGAGGCGTGGACCGACCGCGACGGGCAGGACTACACCCAGTACCAGCAGTCCTCCTATCGGATCGTCCCCGACCAGGACGAGCAACCCGACCGCCACCGCTCGGTCGACACCGTGAGCACCTACGACCAGATGACCGAGGACGAAGGGGTTCGGAACGCCTACCTCTTCGACCAGCTCGTGAAGTCGCTCCTCACGACGCCCGAAGACGGGGCCACGCTCTCGGGTCCACGAATCGAACTCTCGGGGGTCGCGTGGTCGGGCGAGGATGCGGTCGAGCGCGTCGAGGTCTCGACCGACGGCGGCGAGTCGTGGGACGAAGCGACGTTCGTGGGTCCGGACCTCGGACGATACGCGCTCGATCGATTCCGGTACGTCTGGGAGCCCGAACCGGGCGAGCACACGCTCTGCTCGCGGGCGACCGACGAACGCGGCCGAACGCAACCGGCCACGGTCTCGGATCCCGAGGACGAGCTTCGCGGCATCGAGAACGACGAGTTCCCCTGGAACGTGAAGGGCTACGGCAACAACGCCTATCGCCCGCTCGGAGTCACCGTCGAGGTGGAGGCGTAATGGCGTCCCAATCGGACGAGCCCGCCGAGCGGGCCGTTCCCCGTCGAGCACTGTTCGCCGCCGGGGTCTTCGGGTTCGGGTTCAGCGGGCTGATCGACGTGCTCCTCCTCCACCACGTCCTCCAGTGGCACCACCTCGTCTCGGGGATCTACCCGATGGACACCCTCGACGGCCTCAGGATCAACGTCCTCGCGGACGGGCTGTTCTCCATCGGCATGGTCGTCATCGCGGGGGTCGGCGCGGGCCTCGTCTGGCGCGCCGAACGGCGGACCGCGACCCCGCTCGCGTTCCGGCCGGTCGCGGGCGCGGCGGTGGTCGGTCTCGGGCTGTTCGACCTCTACGACGCGGTCGTCGACCACATGATCCTCGGCCTCCACCAGCCGCTCTCGATGGGCGGGATGTACAACCCCCACTGGATCGTCGTCAGCGTCCTCATCATCGGCGCGGGCGCGTACGTCTACCGGACGGGGATCGGCGAAACCGAGGACGCCACCGAGGCCCCTCGACCGTGATCCCGCCGACCACGGACCTGCTGACCCTCTCCGTCGTGGTCGCCCACGCTGCGGGCCGTCCAACGCCGGTCCCGCACTGGGCAGTGTTGATCGTCGGCGTGCTCGGGCTCTGGGTCGTCGTCGCCGGCGGCGTCGCCGCCGTCGATGGGTTCTTCGACGCGCTCTCGGACCGATGACGTGCTCGTACTCCGAAGCACCGGCTCTCGTCGGCAGTCGAATCGCCGGGTCGGCTGTAAACAGCAAGCTCGCTCCTTATCGAGCTCCCGCGAGTTGGTGAGGACGATCGTTATGTGTGCCAACAATCTCGACGAGCTGTTCGAGGACGGACTGAAACACGTCTACTACGCCGAACAGCAGCTCGTTGACGCGACCGAGGAGCTCGCCGAGTCCACCACCGACGACGAGCTCGCCGAGGCGTTCGCCGAACACCACGAGGAGACCAAGGAGCAGGTCGAACGCCTCGAATCGGTGTTCGAGGAGATCGACGCCACCCCGGAGGCCGAACCGGACCACGCGGTCGACGGCCTGATCGAGAACCACGAGGACTTCGTGAACCAGGACCCCGACGACCACGTCCTCGACCGGTTCAACATCGCCGCCGGCCAGAAGTCCGAACACTACGAGATCGCCGCCTACGGCAACCTGATCCCGCTGGCCGACCAGCTCGGGATCGACGTCGCCGACACCCTCGAAGCCACCCTCCGCGAGGAGCAGGACGCGCTCGACGAACTCTCGGCGTTCGGCGAGGAGTTCGACTACGGCCAGATCGACGAGTAACGGTCCCACCGAAGACCTGAAGCGACCGACTCCCGAACCCACACCCGTTTTCGACATGAATCCCTTCATTCACCTGATCGCCGACTACGGCGCGGGCGACCCATCGTTCTCGGAGGTCGTCCAGCGACTGAAACACGAGGACCCGTCCATCACCGTGAACAAAACCCCTGTGGCTCCGTTCTCGACGGTCGCCACGGGTTTCTGGATCGAACAGTTGGGGGTGCACAACCCCGGCTTCGAGGGCCTCGCGATCTACTCGAACACCGCTCCCAGGTCGGACGAGACCGGCCCGCGGCAGTCGAACGAGGGCGAGCAGCTCTGTTATCTCGAACTCGAGAACGACGTCCCCGTGCTGGCGGTCGACGGCGGCTACAACCTCTCGTTCGTGAAGGACCGGATCACGACGTTCCGCGAGGTAGACGCCCCCGAGAGCGGGTCGCAGTTCCGTTCCCGGGATTACTTCCCGAGGCGGGTCGCCGAGGTCGCGAACGGGAACGTCGAGTCGGTCGGCGAGGAGCTCCCGGTCGAGGACATCCCGGCGAAACCGGAGTCCGCCGTCTGCCACGTCGACGGGTACGGCAACGTCAAGACCTCGATCCGGGCCTCCGCGCTCGACGCGAGCGGCGAAGTCACCGTCGAGATCGGCTCACACACTGAGGAGGTCGTCGCGCGGGAGGCGATATTCGAGGCCGACGAGGGCTCGCTGGTGCTGGCACCGGGCTCGTCGGGTGGCGAGGACCCGTACCTCGAAGTCGTCCACCGCGGCGGTTCGGCGGCGGAGACCTTCGGTCATCCGAGTCCCGGCGATTCCATCGAGCTCCGATAGAGAGTCGTTCTCCTACCACGACCGTGTTCCCCGAATCGAGGGTGTGGAACTTCGGGTTCGAACCGTCGAGGTCAGCTCTTGAGCGAGCCACCGTCGACCGGCACGGCGGCCCCGGTGAGGTAGCTCGCGCGTGCGCTCGACAGGAACGCGACCGCTTCGCCGAGCTCGCGCGGGTCGCCCACGCGGTCGAGCGGCACGTCGTCGGACCAGTCCGCCAGCCCGGCCTCGTAGTCCTCGTAGTCGCCGCGCTCGACGCCCGCTTCGATGAGTTCCTCGATCCGTGGCGTCTCGTAGCTCCCCGGCAACACCGAGTTCGCCCGGATCGATGGGCCGAACTCCCGTGCGACGGTCTCGACCAATCCCGGCACCCCGCGCCGGACCGCGTTCGAGAGCACCAGCCCCTCGATCGGTTCGGCCACGCTCGTCGAGGTGATCGCGACCCAGGTCCCGGCGTCGCTGTCGTCGAGGTGCGGGTGGGCGGCCGTGAGCACCCGGACGACGCTCATCACCAGTAGGTCGTAGGCCGTGTACCACTCCTCCTCGGGGAGGTCGAGGAATTGCCCGCTCGGCGGCCCGCCCGCCGACGTCACGAGGTGATCGAGGCCGCCGAACGCCTCGACGGTCCCCTCGACCAGCGCCTCACAATCCGCCGGGTCGGTGATGTCCGCCTGCACGCCGAGCACGTCACCCGGCCCCGCCGCGTCGACCGTCTCGCGCGCCGAGTCCAGCCGGTCGGCGTCGCGGCCACAGATAGTCACGTTCGCACCTTCGGCGGCGAGCGCTTCGGCGCTCGCCAGCCCGAGCCCGCTCGTGCTCGCCGTCACCAGCGCCGCGTTGCCGTCGAGTTCGAGGTCCATACGCGCCGTTCGAGCGCCGAACTCATAGCTCCCCGTGGTTCGTCGCCGGACTGTCCAGCCGGCCTACCCGCCCCAGAAGTTCTCGCGGCTGCCGAGGCGCTGACGACGCCCCGGCCGTTTCGGCCCGTCGTCATCGTCGTCTTCGCCCTCACTCTCGTCGGTCTCGGTTTCGTCTTCATCGCCCGCCTCGCCCTCCTCTTCCATTGGGAGGCGTTCGAGTTCGTCCGCCCGCGCGTGGTTCGATCGGACCTTCGTGATCTTCACCCGCGAGCGCGCCTCGGGCAACACGCCGTCGACGAAGACGATGAAGCCGTCCTCGGTCCGGCCCACGCCCGCGCCGCTCTCGTGCATATCCTCGACCGTGACGACCAGCTCCTCGCCGATCGTCACCGGCTGGGATTTCAGCTCCCTGATGGGCTGGCTGTAGTGATTACACCACTCCGCACCGCCGCGATTCCCGTAGTGTTGACACCCCATGCCGTTGATCCGCTCGGAGAAACTCGGGCATTCGTCGGCGAGTGGACAGTCCGCCATACGGATAGTTACTACCCAGGTAGCTAAATGCTTACGACCCACCTTTTGCTGCGCTCGTTCGGCGCGAAGCGCCTCACTCGCTGGCAAAAGGTGGATCAAAAGCGCGTCGGGTTCCTTTCAGTCACCCTCGCGCCCGCTCGCTCGGCTTCGCCTCGCTCGCGGTACAATCACAATCCACTCCGCACAGTACCGCCGAAGCCCTCGCCGCACGCTCCTTTCAGTCGCTACTCGCTCCCTGCGGTCGCTCGCGCGGCTCGCCCTTCATCCACCAGGAACCGCAACCGTCCCGCACTGTCACCGCACTGCGGCCGCCCCGCACCGCAACCGCACTGCGGCCGCCCCGCACCGCAACCGCACTGCGGCCGCCCCGCACCGCAACCGCACCGCGGCCGCACCGCCGACGTCTCAGACGAACACTTCGGTGTAGATCAGCCAGACGTTGAGCACCACGATCAACGCGATCATCGCCCCGAGCACCGTCGTCGTGGTCTTCCGGTTCGTGAACGACTGCATCAACCCCTCCTCGCGCGTGAACCAGAGCAACGGGATCAACACGAACGGGAGTTCGAAACTCAGCGCGACCTGGGAGGCTACCAGCACGCTCGTCGGGTCGAAGCCCGCGATCACGACCGCGAGGCTCGGGACGAGGGTCACCGACCGCCGGAGCCAGACGTTGATCTGGAGGTCGAGGAAGCCGTCCATGACGGTCTGTCCGGCCATCGTCGCCACCAGCGAGGACGACAGGCCAGCGGCTATCAGCGCGAGCCCGAACACGAGGCTCGAGTTCGAGCCGAAGACGTTCTGGAGGGTGACGTACGCCTCGTTGAGCGTGCTTATTCCTGTGCCCTGGAGCGCCGCCGCGGCGACCACGAGCATCGCGGCGTTGACGAACATCGCGCCGAACAGCGCGAGTATCGTGTCCACCGACTCGAACCGGAAGTGCCGGCGGTGGACGGCCTCGGTGTCCCCGTCGGTCTCCATCAACCGATTCCGGCGGTCCTGGACGATGTAGGGGTGGAGGTAGACCGAGTGGGGCATCACGGTCGCGCCGAGGATCCCGATCGCGACGTAGAGCGCGTCCGGACCGGGGATCGTCGGCAGGAGCCCGCGCGCGATCTCCCCACCCGTGGGTCGGGCGAGGGCCACTTCGAAGAGGAAGCCGAGCGCGATCACGCCGACGAGCGCCATGATCACGAACTCGACCCAGCGGTAGCCCTGCTTACGGGCGGTTCTGACCCCAAGAAGGGCGAACGACGCCGCGCCCGCGAGCACCGCTCCCGCTGGCAGGGGGACGTTGAACACGAGGCTGAACCCGATCGCCGCGCCGATGATCTCCGCCATGTCGGTCGCGATCATCGCGAGCTCCGCGGCGGCCCACAGGAAGTACACGAGGGGCCGCGGCAACCGCTCGCGACAGAGCTGGGCGATCCCCTTCCCGGTCGCGATCCCGAGCTTCGCCGCGACGATCTGGATCCCCATCGCCATGAAGCTCGCGAGCACGATCACCCACAGCAACGCGGTGCCGTACTGCGCGCCACCCGAGATGTTGGTGGCCCAGTTCCCCGGGTCCATGTACGCGACGCTGATCAGGAATCCCGGCCCGAGATACGTCAGTAGCTCCCGAAACGGGAGCCGTCGCAGGGACGTGCCCCCGCGGCTCACCGACGAACCCGCCTCCGGAGGGGACCAGAACGTGAATTAGCCATGTCTAACAGATATTTTAGTACGGGACAACTTATCTGTTCCGACCGCCGAAGCCCGTCGTATCGATTCGAGACTCGGGCGCGAGGTGGATAAATCTATCAGGCTCGGCCCGCTATACCGACCGATGGCAGAACGCGACGTTCCCGAGTGGGTCACCCTCACCGAGGGGGAGTCGGTGCTCTGGGACGGGCATCCAAGCCTCCGACTGATCGCACCCGCGGTCCTCGCGGGGCTGGTGCTCGTGCTCGGCGGGGTCGCGCTCGCGATCGTCGTGACCGACCCGACCCTCCGATGGCTGTTCCTCGTCGGCGTTCCGGCCGGCATCGCGGTCGCCGCGTGGTCGTACATCTCGGTCGTGAGCACCCGGTACGTGCTGACCTCGGAGGAGGTCTACCGGAAGACCGGGCTCCTGAACCGAAACGTCGCCCAGATCCGGCTCGACCGGGTCCAGAACACGACCTGTAGCCAGTCGCTGACCGAACGGCTGTTCTCCTACGGCGACATCACGATCTACACCGCCGGCTCCGACACCATGGACATCACACTCAGCGACGTGCCGAACCCCCAGCAGGTGAACCGCCGTCTGACGGAGGCGCTCGACGCCGCCTCCACCTCGGGGGCGCGCGCCGGTCCGTGAGGTCTCGATAGAGCGAACTCAGTACACCGTCGCGCCCTCACCGACGCGAGTTCGGAAGGCGCGGGCGGTGATGTCGGCCTCGGCGAACGCATCGAGCATCGCGCTCCCGATCGCCCGCCGGTCGCCCGCCCGACACGCCGCTATCACCGTGGGTCCCGCGCCGCTCACCGTGACGCCCGTCGCGCCCGCCTCGCGCGCCGCCAGACAGACCGCATCGTAGCCGTCGATCAGCTCGGCCCGCGCGGGTGTCACCATCGGGTCCGCCATCCCCCGCCCGACGAGTTCGGGGTCGCCCCGGCACATCCCCACGGTGAGGCTCGCGGCGTTCCCCACCGTCTCGACCACGTCGTTCATGTCCACCCGGTCGGGCACCACCCGCCGGGCGTCGCGGGTCGAGACTACGGTCTCGGGGAGGCAGGCGACCAGCGGGATCGAGGTGTCGACCTGGGTGATACCGTCGGGGGTGGCGACCGTGAACCCGCCCAGGATGGAGGGTGCGACGTTGTCGGCGTGGGCCTCGCCCGACACCACGGCTTCGCCCTCGGCGGCGATCGGCACGAGTTCTTCCCTGGTGTAGTCACGGTCGTAGAGGTCGCGGAGGCCGACCGCGGCGGCGGCGGCGCTCGCGGCCGACGAGCCGAGCCCCGAGGCCGGCCGGATCCCCTTGTCGATCTCGATGTGGGCGGGTGCGTCGAGCGCCTCGGCGACCGCGCCGACGGTGTTCTTCTCCGGGTCCTCCGGGATGTACTCGCTCCCGGTACCCGTGACCTCGATGGTGGTCTCGTCGGCCTTCGAGACTCGAACGATGTCCGCCGGGCGCGACAGCGCGACGCCGAAGACGTCGAACCCGCTGCCGAGGTTGGCGCTGGTCGCGGGAGCCCGGACGGTGAGCATGGCCTGCGTTGCGCGCCTCCCCCCAAAAGGGTAGCGACCACTCGGGGCCACCGTACACGGCTCGCTACGACGAGCAACAGGCTTATTCGAACGCCACGGCGATTCTCCCACCACTACCGATGAGCACCGAGACCCCGGCGACCGAGACGGAGGCGTTCGAGCGGGTCTGTGAGACGCTGGTCGAACGAATTCTGGACGGAGAGATCGAGCGCGACGATGTCGAGTCGGCCAAACTCGACGCGTGTTCGGAGTTCTCGGCCCCGAAGGTCCCGAAGAACTCGGAGATCCTCGACCGTGCGCCCGAGGGCCGCCGCGAGGAGCTCGAGAAAGTCCTCCAGCGAAAGCCCGTCAGAACCGCCTCGGGCGTCTCGCCGGTGGCGATCATGACCTCGCCGCAGATGTGTCCCCACGGGAAGTGTCTCTACTGTCCCGGCGGGCCGGCCTCCGAGTTCTCGAGTTCCCAGTCCTACACGGGCCACGAACCCGCCGCCGCACGCGGGGTGCAGAACGACTACGACCCCTACGGACAGGTCACTCTCCGGCTGAACCAGCTCCGCGAGATCGGCCACCCAGTGGATAAAGTCGAACTCATCCTGATGGGCGGGACGATGACCGCCCGGAGCCACGACTACCAGGAGTGGTTCGTCAAGCGCGCGCTCGAAGCCATGAACGACTTCGACCCCGCGGCCGAACCGACCCCCTCCGAGACGGAGAGCTTCGCACAGGATCCGGACGAGTACGAGTTCGAGTATCTGGAGGACGTGATCGCCGAGAACGAACACGGCCGGATCCGGAACATCGGGACGACCTTCGAGACCAAACCCGACTGGTGTGACCCCGAACAGATCGACCGGATGCTCTCGCTGGGCGGCACGAAGGTCGAAGTCGGGGTCCAGACGACGTACGACGAGATCAACCGGGCGATGCACCGGGGCCACGGCACCCAGGCCTCCGTCGACGCGAACCGACGGCTCCGGGATGCGGGCTTCAAGGTCGGCTTCCACATGATGCCCGGCCAGCCCGGCATGAGCCGGGAGATGTGCATCGAGGACTTCAGACGGCTGTTCGAGGAGTCGGAGTGGCGGCCCGACTACCTCAAGATCTACCCGATGCTCGTGGTGCGCGGCACGCGGACCTACGACATGTGGCGACAGGGCGAGTACGAACCGCTCGACAACGAGTCGGCCGCCGAGCTCGTCGCCGAGGTCAAGTCGATGATCCCGAAGTACGTCCGCCTGCAACGCGTCCAGCGCGACATACCGGCGGACTTCATCGACGCGGGCGTCTGGAAGTCGAACCTCCGCCAGCTCGCCCGCCAGCGGATGGAAAATCACGGCTGGAGCTGTGACTGCATCCGGTGTCGGGAGGTCGGGATGAACGACGACCCACCCGAGAACGTCGAGCGCGACGTGCTGACCTACGAGTCGGGCGGCGGCACCGAGCAGTTCATCAGCTACGAGGATCCCGATCGAGACCTCCTCGTGGGGTTCTGTCGGCTCCGCTTCCCGAACGACCCGGTCAGAACGGAGCTTCGGAACGCGGCCATCGTGCGTGAACTCCACGTCTACGGGCCGATGGTGGAGGTCGGTCAGCAAAGTGCGGATTGGCAGCACAAGGGCTACGGCGGGAAACTCCTCCGGCACGCCGAGGCGATGGCCGCCGACGCCGGCTACGACGAGCTCGCCGTGATCAGCGGCATCGGCGCGCGCGAGTACTACCACGACCGGGGCTACCGACAGGACGGCCCGTACGTCTCGAAACGGCTCTGAGGGTCGGGTTATCGGATAGCGTCGTAGTTGGAACGGGGATGACGAGCTGCCGACGCGGGCGGGGTTTCGCAGAAAGCGAACTCAGGCGTTGTTCATCCGGAGGGCGGTCTCCGCGCCGCAGACCATACACTCGGTTATCCGATAGGGCTCGCGGGAGAACTCCCGGTTCTCGCGCTTCTTGCTCTCGGTCCGGAGCTCTATCGAGACTGAATGTGGGGTGTCGCGTTCGCAGTCGTCGCAGGATTCGGTGAGGGCGTCTGCAGACTGATTCGTGATCGACATCAATGCCCTCTGGGTGAGTCAAGGCTATAAAAACCCGATACCGTTATGCGCCGTTCGGACCGTTCATCCGACTCCACCGCCGAAGACGGTCGATATCGGTCGTCTGAAACGGTCTTCGTCGTGTATCGTTTCACGGAAGAACGATGAAACGGTTGTGAACGGCCAAAAAGTATTTATGCACGAAACGATCCGGCGGGACACGAGCGACTAAACGGGGCGGGGGAGTACGGCACGCATGGACCAGGTGTTCGCGCCGTGGCGTATCGAGTGGGTCGAACGCGACGAGGAGTCCGAGGGCTGTGCGTTCTGTGAGCTCCCGGAGCGCGACGCCGACCGCGAGGCGCGGGTCGTCGCCCGGAGCGAGCACGCGTTCTGCCTCCTCAACAACGCGCCCTACAACCCGGGTCACGCGATGGTGATCCCTTACCGGCACACCGGCGACTACGCGGCGCTCGACGAGGCCGAACTCCACGACCACTCGCGACTCGTCCAGCGCACGATCCGCGCGGTCGAGGCGGGGCTCGACCCCGACGGGCTGAACACCGGGATGAACCTCGGGGACGCCGCCGGGGGTTCGATCGGCGACCACTGTCACACCCACGTCGTCCCGCGGTGGGCGGGCGACACCAACTTCATGCCGGTGGTGAGCGACACGAAGGTCATCGTCGAGGCGATCGACGACACCTACGACCACCTCCGGACGGCGTTCGCGGACCAGGACGGCACGACGGGTCGGGGAACCGACGAGGCGGTCGTCGTGGACACCGACGCGCCCTGACGCGTTCGTAGGACAGTCGAAGCGGCTTTGGTTCGCGCTCGCCGAGTTTCGGGCATGGAGCGCGCGGCGGCGGTCAGACGTATCGGGCTGGTGGTGCTGGGGGCGAACGTCGTCCTCGCCGCCGCGAAGGGCTGGGTCTGGCTCGACACCGGCAGCCTCGCGGTCGGCTCCGAGGCCGTCAACAGCCTGATCGACGCCGCCTACGCGACCGTCGTGCTCGCCGGGCTCTACCTCACCACCCAGCCCCCCGACAGCCAGCATCCCCACGGCCACGAGCGGATCGAGCCGTTCGTCGCGCTCGCGATCGCGCTCGCGATCTTTCTGACCGGGGGGACGATCCTCTGGGATTCGGTGACCGCCATCGTCTCGGGTGCGGCCACGGCCACCGAGAGCCCCGCCGCGCTCGTGGTGCTCGCCGCCGCCGCCGCCGTCAAGTTCGGGCTCTACCGGTACTGTCTCGCGGCGGGCCGAACCCACGACTCGCCCGCGCTGACCGCGACCGCGCTCGACAACCGCAACGACATCCTCACCGCGAGCGCGGCGTTCGTCGGCGTGCTCGGGGCTCGCTTCGGCTTCCCGATCCTCGACCCGCTCGCCGCCGCCGTGGTCTCGGTCGGGATCCTCTTTACCGGAGTCGAAGTCGTCCGGGACAACGTCCCGTACCTCATCGGCGGCGCGCCTTCGGACGAACTCCAGAGTACGATCATCCGACGCGCGCTCGCCCACCCCGACGTCGAGGGGGCCCACGACGTCATCGCCCACTACGTCGGCCCGGAGATCGACGTCAGCCTCCACATCGAGGTCGAGGGCGACCGCACCCTCTCGGAGGCCCACGACATCGAGAGCGCGGTCGTGGCGTCGATCCGGACGCTCGACGCGGTCGACGACGTCTTCGTCCACGTCGACCCGAAGGAGCTCGGCGAGTGGAAGGCCGACCCCGAGACCGACCGACTGGTCCACGGGCGCGACACGCGACCCACGAACGGCGACGACCCGGCCGCCGACGGCGTGCGCGAGTGAGCCGCGTCGGGACCGCAGGCGCTCGCGAGCGGGTAACGACGCGTTTAAACCGCCGGACGAGCGTTTCGTATGTATGGCAACTCTCTACGACGTTCCGGCGGACGCGCTGATCGAGGCGCTCGCCGACCGGCTCGCGGACGAGGTCGAACAGCCCGACTGGGCGCGCTTTACGAAGACCGGCACGGGCCGCGAACTCCCGCCCGAACAGGACGACTTCTGGGTGACCCGCGCGGGGAGCCTCCTCCGGCGGGTCGCGGTCGACGGGGAGGTCGGCGTCGACCGACTCACCACCGCCTACGGCGGCTCGAAGGGCGGTTCGAATCGGTATCAGGTCGCGCCCGCCCGGGCGACCGAGGGGAGCGGCAAGATCGTCCGAACCATCCTCCAGCAGCTCGAAGAGGTCGGCTACGTCGAGACCGCCGAGGGCGAGGGTCGACGCGTCACCGCCGAGGGCCGAAGCCTCCTCGACGAGACCGCGGGCGACGTGCTCGAAGACCTCGACCGCCCGGAACTCGAACGCTACGCCTGAATCGACGAAGTACTTCTTCGGTTGCCGTTCGTTACGACCCGTCGACGAGCGCGTGCTGTTCGGTTCGGCTCAAGACGACCGCGTTCGGCCGCGCCGAAGGTAGGTGATGGCGACGGCGAGCGCGGCGAGCGCCTGGAACACGTACCCCACCACGACGAGCAGCCCGGCGGGACTCCCCGGGCCGGTCGTCGTGACCAGATAGGTTCCGAACGGCACCGCCCACTGGCCGCCGACCGCACAGATCGTCAGGAGGTCGACCCAGCCCTCGAACACGTCGTCGAGTATCGTCCCGTAGAACAGCACCGCGAGCGACCCGACCAACAGCGCGGTCGGGATCGAGCCGAGCCAGCCGGGGACCGACTGCGCGCCACCGTAGAGGATCGGGTCGCGCAGGAGTGCGATGTAGGACTCGACGACGAACCCGACGGCTACCCCCGTGAATCCGGACAGACGGAGAACGAACGAAAATCGACTCATAGAGACGGGACGAAGTCGAGGAAGTTAGGCTGCGGTGGTTCCCTCGTCGCCGGCGGCGCTCGCCTCGGCGTTCGAGGAGGTGATCTCGGCGGTGACGGTGCCGTCGGGGTTCGTGACCTCGACGGTGAACGAGATGGTGGCCTCGGCCGCGTCGACGGACGTCCCGCCGATGCTCGTCGTCCCGGACGAGGTGAGCCGCAGCGTGACGTCCTGGCTCTGAGAAGCGCCCTGCGCGACGTTCGTCGGGAAACTGCTGGTCGTGATGTTCGTGCCGTCGATGATCGAGAGCGGCGCACACGTGACGGTCGCCAGCCCGTCGTAGCTGCTCATGTCGTCGGCGTCGAACGCGCCGATGGCGCTTGCGCTCGCGTCCGCGACGCCCGTCTCGGAGTAGACGGTGTGGGTCGCGCCGTCGACGTCGGCCGCGAGGTCGAAGTCGAAGCCGGAGACACCGCCACCGAAGTTCGCCCAGTCGAGGGTGAACACCGGGGCGACGGTGACGTCCGTCACCTCGCCGGCGTTGGTCGTCACGGGAACCGTCCCGTCGCCGTTCTCCTGAAAGGTGCTCGCCGCGAGCGAGGGCTGGGTCCCGTACCAGAGCCCGAGCCCGCCGAGTGCGGCCACACCGACTGCACCGGCCGTCCCCCTCATCAGGCGTCGGCGGGTGAAGAACGTCGTCGGTTCGGTCGATTCGTCGTCGGATCCGGTGCCATCGAACTGAAATGCTGCTTCTTCGCTCATTTTTTCCTTCTATAGTGGCTGCTTCATTCGTACAGCCATGTTGATCCAGTAGAAACCTCACGTGGTTTAACTGGCTAGTAGTACGAACGGATACACTAAACATATATTTTTCTAAACTCGTCTCAACGATAGTATAGTTCTTTCACAGTGTGAAAAACGTACATAGCACCGGTAGGGCGTTCCGTGACCCCGCGAGGCGCGCCGTCACCAGGGTTCGCTCTTCAGCCCGGAACGGTAGGCGATGAAGTTGGTGCCGAGGTGGAGCAGCGGGGTGAGAACGAGCACGACCACGAGCACCGGCGGGGTGAACGTCGCCGCGAACCAGTCGAGCGCGGCGAGCGCGGCGAACACGAGGCTGCCGACGACGAAGTCGTACTGGTCGAGGCCGGGAAACGCCGCCCCGCGCTCGCGGCCCGTTCGACGTTTGAGCCCCGAGGCCGCGATGTCGCCGACCATCGCGCCGAACGGGAGCGCGACCACCACGACCGGTGGAAACGTCGGTACGGGGAGACCGGTCGCGGCCGTGAACGTCGGTACGAGGGCGTTGAGGACGAGTGCGACCGCCGCGCCGGCGAGGGTGCCGACGGCGGTGCCCCGCCACGTCTTGCCGTCGCCGAGGAGTCGCGCCCCACCGCGGGTTCGGCCGCCGTCGATCGGTCGGCCCCCGCCGGCGAGGACCGCGGCGTTGTTCGGGACGTAGGCCGGCCCCATGGCCCAGATGGCGACGACGACGGTCTCGACGAGGCTCACGGCTTCGAGTCGCCGCGCGGGACTTTAATTCCCGCGGTCCGGGGAACGATACGCCTTTGGCGCTTTGGCAAAATTTGCAGGCATGATACCACCGATCGCGAACCGGTTCGTCGCCGGCGAGACCCACGGAGCGGTCGTCGACCACGCCCGCGAACTCGAAACCCGTGGGGTGCGGAGCATCTGCAACCGCCTCGGCGAACACTACACCGCGCCCGAACCCGCGGCCGCCGACCGCG
This sequence comes from Halococcus hamelinensis 100A6, assembly GCF_000336675.1. Taxonomy (NCBI): domain Archaea; kingdom Methanobacteriati; phylum Methanobacteriota; class Halobacteria; order Halobacteriales; family Halococcaceae; genus Halococcus; species Halococcus hamelinensis. The sequence continues at coordinate 42,149 of NZ_AOMB01000010.1, forward strand.
ACGCCTACCGCTCGCTCCTCGATGCGATCGCCGCCGCCGACGTCGGCGCGTGTATCTCGGTCAAGCCCTCACAGATCGGCCTCGACGTCTCCGAGGACTGCTTTCGCGACAACTTCGAGCAGATCGTCGACCACGCCGAGGAAAGCGGGACGTTCGTCTGGCTCGATATGGAGGACCACTCGACGACCGACCCCACGCTCGACGCCTACACCCACCACGCGAACGAGTACGAGCGGGTCGGGGTCTGCGTCCAGGCCAACCTCAAGCGCACCCCCGAGGACCTCCGCCGGCTCGCCGACTATCCCGGCAAGGTCCGGCTGGTGAAGGGGGCCTACGACGAACCCGGGCACCTCGCTCACCGGGGACGGGCGCAGGTCAACGACGCCTACCGCGGGTGTCTCGACGTCATGTTCGAGCGCTTCGACGGCGGCATCGCGGTCGCGAGCCACGACGCCGCGATGGTGAAACACGCCGTCGACCTGCGGGAGGAGTGGGGAACCGACTTCGAGATCCAGATGCTGATGGGGGTCAGAAACGAGGTTCAGTACGACCTCGCCGACCGCTACGACGTCTGGCAGTACGTTCCCTACGGCGGCAAGTGGTTCTCGTACTTCTCGCGCCGGGTGATGGAGCGCCGCGAGAACCTCACGTTCGCCCTCCGCGCGCTGGTCGGTCGATAGGGGAAGCGCTGATAACGCCTCCCGCGTATCTTCGACCGAATGACTTCCCTGCGACGTGACGCCACGAGCGGCCTGGTCGTGCTCGTCCCGATCATCGTCTCCCTCTACGTTCTCGCGTTCATCTACCGCACCATCGCGCAGCTCCCGCTGATCGAGACCATCGAACCCGCCGTGGTCCGGGTCCCCCTCACGCTCGTGGTGTTCGCGGCGCTCGTGCTCGCCATCGGCTATCTGATGCGCACCGCGAGCGGCCCCCTCGTCGAGGAGGCCATCGACGGCGTGATAAACCGGGTGCCGGGCCTCCGGGTGGTCTACAACGCCTCGAAGATGGGGGTCGAAACCGCCGTCACCGGGACCGGCGACCTCCAAGCGCCGGTTAAACTCGAAACCTGGGAGGGCCTCCGGATGACGGCGTTCAAAACCGGCACCCGGACCGACGACGGTCGCGATATCCTCTTTTTACCCACCGCCCCCAACATCACCACCGGTTTCGTCATCGAGGTCACCCCCGACCGGTACGAGGAGACCGACGAACGCGTCGAGGACGCCCTCACGCGCGTACTGAGCGCGGGATTCGGCGAGGCCGACGACGTCGGGGTGCCCACCGCCGGCCGCACGCCGTCGCCGAACGCCGACGACGACTAACAACCACCTTTTGCTGCGCTCGCTCACTGCGTTCGCTCGCTGGCAAAATGTGGATCAAAAGCGCTGCGCGCTCCCGCTGGTCGCGCTTGCGCCCGCTCACTCACCTCGTTCGTTCGCGGTGCAAACACTACCAGTCCCGCAACCGCACAGCACCGCCTCCGCCGAAGCCCTCGGCCGCTCCGCTCACGGCTTCCTACGGTCGCCGGTCGCCTCGTGGTCGTTCGAGAGAGCAAAGCTCTCTCGTGATCGTCAAAAGAGTCTCCGACTCTTTTGGACCTCGCGGAGCTTCGCTCCGCTCAGTGACGAAAATCGGAGATTTTCGAACCACCTCCCGGTGGTCGGCCACGCCCCGTTCGCCGTTCGCATCGAGGCGCTCGCATTGCTCGCGCCTCGCTCCGCGGCCTCGCCCTTCATCCACCAGGAGCGCACAGCGCTCCTGGGCCTCGACTCACATTCGTTCGCCGAGACGCCAGGTCAGCAACCGCGACCGCATCCGCACCGCAACCGCCCCCGCCCGCCGCCCCCGTCACCGTCCGCTCGTTCGTGGTGGCCCCTCGCCGCCCGAGATCGCTCGAGAGAGGGCATGACACGCACACGAACCAGTTCCATTCGCCGGTTTCACAACCGCTTTTCAACTGTCGCCCGTCGTCCTGCGTGTATGTCTCAAGAGGAACTCACATCGGAGAGCGTCGAACGAGCCAACGGAATGCCGACCTTCGGCCTCGGTACCTGGGAGAACGAGGACCCCGAGGCGTGCGCCGAGAGCGTCCGGACCGCCCTCGACATGGGCTATCGCCACATCGACACCGCCCAGGCCTACGAGAACGAGGACAGCGTCGGCGACGGCATCGCACAGGCCGAGATCGACCGCGAGGAGATGTTCCTCGCCACGAAGGTCTGGACGAAGAACCTCGCACACGACGACGTGATCGACTCGACCCACGAGAGCCTCGAAAAGCTCGGCGTCGACTCGGTCGACCTGCTCTACATCCACTGGCCGCAGAACACCTACGAGCCCGAGGAGACCCTCTCCGCCTTCGAGGAACTCGTCGACGAGGGCGCGATCGACCACATCGGCGTCTCGAACTTCGAACCCGAACACCTCGACGAGGCCCGCGAGGTCCTCGGTGAAGCGCCGTTCGCGAACCAGGTCGAGATGAGCCCCCTCCTCCCCCAGGAGGAACTCCGGGAGTACTGCGACGAGCACGGCATCGAACTCGTGGCCTACTCCCCGCTCGCCCGTGGGAAGGTCTTCGAGGTCGACGAACTCTCCGAGGTCGCCGAGAAGCACGACGCGAGCGAGGCCCAGGTCAGCCTCGCGTGGCTCCGCGAGAAGGGCGTCACCGTGATCCCGAAGGCTACGAGCGAAGAACACATCCGCGACAACTGGGAGTCGCTCACGCTCGACCTCGACGACGAGGACGTCGAGACCATCGACGGCATCGACACCGTCGAGCGCCAGGTCGACCCCGACGACTCCCCCTGGTAGGGCTCCACCGGTTGCCGAGTAACGAAAACGTATTCTCGCTGGGCCCGTAGACCCGACATGGAGTTCGACCTCCCGAAGACGGCCGGGATATTCGTGGTGTTGTTCGCGATCATCGCCATCGGCACGTTCATGAGCCCGATGGCGGCCTCGACGGTCGGAATGGTGCTCGGCGGCCTGCTGGTCTTCGGTATCGTCACCCTGTTCGTCGGCGTCCAGCACGGCGAGTACCGCGCCACACGGCGCTGAGAGGCCAACTCGGCGACCGAACGGCCGAGTGCGGGCGACGTGCCGTCACGTACACACGTTCCTCACACAGTTACGACAGTACGTGAAGACGGAGTCGTTCTCGACACCACAGTGCGGACACGCACTGCGGTCGGAGCCACGGCTCTCCCCGGATGGGGTTGATTCACGCGTCGTCCCGGTCGGCGGAACGCCCCGTCCACCCGGCAGCAGGTGTGGATAGCGGTAGGAGACGTACACGACGATGCACAGCAGGACGAACAGGCTCATCGATTCCGGTTCGGACAGCCCCAGTGTGGTCACGGACGCAGTCATTCCTCGGGGCCACCCACCTCTGAGCTCGGTCGCAGTACCATAGGAGAACACGGGGGAGCGGCATCGATAGCATCGAGTTCGTATTATTGCCAACTCCGGCGACCGTGAGGGGGCTCCGAAGCGAAAGCGAGGGTCGAAATCGAACCGGCCTATCGGTCGTCGTCCACGGTCGAAACGGGTTCCGAAACCATCCCGCTCCGTTCGGGCGTGTCGGGCTCGCTGGTCGGTACCGTTCCGAGAGCGGTCGCGGTCGCCCACGCCTCGGCACGGCGCAGGCGATAGCGAAGCGTCGTCAGCGGGAGGTCGAGTTCGGCAGCGATATCCTCCATGGTCGCCACGCGTGGATGGTCGTAGTACCCCAGTTGCCGCGCCGTTTCGAGCGCTTCGCGTTGTGCGAAGGAGAGGTCGGTCCCGGGCGGTGAGCGCTCCGCGTGGGGCCAGCGTTCGGGCGTCCCGATCCGCTGGACGGCGAGCGAGACACCCGCCGGAAGGTCCTCACGAAGCGCCCGATGGAACCCGTCGACGGTTCGCTCCGCGGGGACGAGCACGCGCCATTCGTAGGACGACCCGCGCTGGGTTGCGTCGAAGACGAGTCCATTGCCGAGGGTTTCGAGCGCGAGATAGCCGAGCGAACTACAGTAGCTCATGTCGGTTACGTGCCGATACACCGTTCGTGCCGTCGGCTCCCGTTCGATGACCTGATAGTCGAGTTCGGTGTCGCACGCCGACGTGGGGTACGTACAGTCGTTGCAGTGCTCGTCGACGTAGACGGTCTCGACGGCGTCGAGTGCGTCCTCGGGTCCGGTGAGGCGCTCGACTCGCCACCCGCTTTCGAGCGTGATCGAGACGTCGAGCGCCGTCGCCACCACCGCCGGATGATCGATGAACACGTCCCGAACCGGGTGGACGCCGTGATCGTATTCGAGGTCGAAGACGTACTCGCGCATACCGTCCTTCGGACGCAACCGCTCTTAACGGTTGAGTACCACCCGAAAACAGCGTCGACCCGGTCGCGATCGCCCGCGAGGGGCTATCGTGTACGGTATCACGCCACACTCGGAAGCGAAGCCGCAACGCCTTTCATGGCCGTAATTATATCTCATTACGCTATGGCAACCGAGTTCCCCGACTACCTCGACGTGGACTACACCGACGGTGAAGGTGAAGACCCCGAGGACTACCCGACGATAGAGGACAAGCTCGAGAAGGCGATCGAGGTCACCCGGCGCGGCCTCGAACAGTACGAGAACCCCTCCGTGATGTGGACCGGCGGGAAGGACTCGACGCTCACCCTCTACTTCGTGAAGGAGGTCGCCGACCGGTTCGACCTCGAAGTCCCCCCCGTGATCTTCATCGACCACTACCAGCACTTCGACGAGCTGTTCGACTTCGTCGAGCACTGGGCCGACGAGTGGGACCTCGAAGTCGTCTACGCCCGCAACGACGACGCGGGTCGCTACGTCGAGGAGAACGACCTCGAACCCGGTGACGACATCCCGGTCTCGGAGCTCTCCGAGCACAACCAGCACCACATCCGGGACATCCTCGAATACGAGGAGGACACCTTCCCGTTCCTGCTCGACACCTACGTGGGCAACCACCTCCTCAAGACCGTGGCGCTCAACGACGCTCTGGAGGAGTACGACATCGACGGGATCCTCTCGGGCATCCGCTGGGACGAACAGGAGGCCCGCGCGGACGAGACCTTCTTCAGCCCGCGTCACGACCCCGAGATCTACCCGCCCCACGACCGCGTCCAGCCGATCCTCCAGTTCGACGAGGCCGACGTCTGGGAGACCTTCTGGCACTTCGTCGTGCCCGAGACCGTCGAGGAGTACCCCGACGAGGGCTACGTCCCCCAGGACTACGACGACCTGCCGAACGGCCTGACCCACGAGGACATCCCTGTGAGTCCGAAGTACTTCGAGGGCTTTCGCTCGCTCGGCAGCGAGGTCTCGACCGACAAGACCGAGTCCACGCCCGCGTGGCTCCAGGACCTCGACAACACCACCGAACGCGCCGGCCGCGCCCAGGACAAGGAGGACCTGATGGAGCGCCTGCGCGACCTCGGTTACATGTGAAGTCCGGGAACTGTCCCGCTTCGCTCGCGCCGAATCGCTGAGGGACGGAGTCGAACCGGGAAACGACGGCCGTCGTTCAGTGTGACCGTCGCAGGAACAGTTCGGCACCGCCCCACCAGTTGACGACGGCCTCGTCGAGTTCCCACCCGTCCGCCGCGAGGTCGTTCAACAGCCGTTCGGTCTCGTCGCGCTTGATGCGGAACCACCAGAAACTGGTCGGCGCTTTGACGACTTTGTACTCGTAGCCCGCTTCGCCGCTCACACGCCGTCCGCCTGTCGTGGTACTCACGATGCACCCGAGAGGGCACCTGCCGAAAAAGCTGTTCCGCTCGCCCGAAGACCGTAATCTCGGTTTCCCCGTCGATCCAGCCCACACCCATCGGCCACACGTCGGCGAAAACCTACATTACCCCGGTGCCCGTTTGAGCCCTCGATGACCGACCAGTTCCCCGAGTACCTCGACGTGGACTACACCGACGGCGACGACCACGACGCGGGCGCGTACCCGACCCTCTCGGACAAACTCGAAAAGGCAGCGACGGTGACCGCGACCGCGCTCGAACAGTACGAGAACCCCGCGGTGATGTGGACCGGCGGGAAGGACTCGACGCTCGTGCTCTACGTGGTCCGGGAGGTCGCCCGCGAGCGCGGGATCGACGTCCCGCCGGTCGTCTTCATCGACCACTTCGAGCACTTCCCCGAGGTGATGGCGTTCGCCGAGCGCTGGGCCGAGCAGTGGGACCTCGACCTCCGATTCGCGCGCAACGAGGCCATCGCCGGGCTCGGTGCCGAGCCGGGCGACGAGATCCCCCTCTCGGACCTCGGCGAGACGAACCGACGCGAACTCGACCGCATCGACTACGAGGGCGATAGCCTCACCTTGGACGCGGATTCGTTCGAGGGCAACCACCTCCTCAAGACCGTGGCGCTGAACGAGGTCCTCGAAACGACCGGCTTCGACGGGATCTTCTCGGGCGTCCGCTGGGACGAACAGGAGGCCCGCGCCGGCGAGACGTTCTTCAGCCCGCGCCACGAGTCGGCGAAGTACCCGCCCCACGACCGCGTCCACCCGATCCTCCAGTTCGAGGAGGTGGACGTCTGGGACGCCTTCTGGAACGCCGTCGTCCCGGACACCGTCGAGGGCTACCCGGCGGGACACGTTCCCGAGAGCACCGACGACCTCCCCGACGGCCTCACCGCCGAGGACATCCCTGTCAGCCCGAAGTACTTCGAGGGCTTTCGCTCGCTCGGGACCGAATCCGGGTCGGGGAGGTCCAGTGAACGCCCCGCGTGGCTCCAGGACCTGGAGGGCTCCACCGAGCGCGAGGGCCGCGCCCAGGACAAGGAGGGGTTGATGGAGCGCCTGCGCGACCTCGGCTACATGTAGTCCCGCCGAGGGCGGAGGCGAACACGAACGGTCAGTCGGCGGGGTGGAACCGCGAGAGCGCGTCCTTGACGGCTTGGTTCTGGCCGACGAGCGTGATGCGATCGCCGTGTTGGAGCTCGAAGTCGCCGTCGGGGACCTTGTTCTCGCCGTCCCGACCGACGAGGGCGATCAGACAGCCGTCGGGGATGGCCGAGCCGAGTTCGGAGATGGTCTTGCCCGCGACGTCCTCGGCGGTGACCTCGAACTCCTGGACGTCGCCCGACCGGCCAAGCTCGGTCATCCAGTTCCAGAGCGCGGGGCGTTCGATCCGGTTGTCGATCGCCCACGAGGTGGCGTTGGTCGAGGAGATGGTCTCGACGTCGAGCTCCGCGAACGCGTCCTCGTTCCCGGGCTGGTTCACCCGCGATATCACCTGTTCGGTGTCGAACGTGGTGGCGGCGAGCTGGGCCACGAGGAGGTTGACGTCGTCGTCGCCGGTGGTGGCGACCACCGTCGAGGCGTTCTCGGCCCCGGCGGTCCGGAGCACGTCGCTGTCGGTGGCGTCGCCGATCCGGACGGCGTAGCCGTCGTTGCGGGCGGTCTCGGCGATCGACTCGTCGCTTTCGATGATCACGACGTTCTCGCCGCGGGCTTCGAGGCGTGCCGCGAGGTCGCGACCGACCTTGCCGCTGCCGACGATGAGTGCGCGCATGGGGATCACGTCGAGATACTCCGCGAAGTATCTGGCTAACCCGCCCTCGATCACGACGGTGGCGAAGATCACGAGGAAGACGGTGCCGACGAGGGTCTGGGCCGCCGCGTCGAGCCCCATCGACTGGAGTTCGACCGCGAACAGCGTCGCGACCGAGGCCGGGATGATCCCCCGCGGCCCGACCGCGCTCATGAACACCTTCTCCTCGCGGGTGAATCGACCCCCGACCGCGGAGAGGAAGACGAGCAGCGGGCGGAGCACGACTATCACGACGAGCACCACCGCGAGGCCGCCGAGGCCGAGCGGGAGCGCCTCGAAGTCGAGGAGCGCGGCGAGCGCGATGAACACGAACGAAAGCACGATCAGCGTGATGTCGCCCTTGAAGTCGGTGATCTCGGATTCGTAGGGGATATCGAGGTTGCCGACGATGATCCCGGCGGCTGCGGCGGCAGCGATCCCGGCCTCCGAGGTCACGACGTTCGCCACGCCGTAGGCCACGAGCGCACCGGCGAGCACGAGCAGACGGGCGTTCCGAGGGGCGTTGCCCGGCGTGAGGTGGACGTAGCGGAGGAACGCCCACAGCAGCCCGGCGACGACGGCCCCGACGAGGAGTCCGACGCCGAGTTTGAGCGCGAAGACGACGAGGATCGCGCCGACGCCCTCCGAAGCTTGGAAGACCACCTCGAACACCACCACCGCGAGGATCGCGGCGGTGACGTCGTTGACGATACCCTCGGTTTCGAGCGTGGTCGCGACGCTGTCGCGAACCGGCACCACGTCGAGGATCGGCGAGATAACGGTGGGGCCGGTCGCCACGAGGAGCGCGCCGATGAGGAAGGAGACGTCCCACGGCGCGGGGATCGCGTAGTGGACGACGACCGCCGTCCCGACCAGCGATATCACCGCGCCGAGCGTGGTAAGCCGCACCATCGTTGTCGAGGTCCGTCTGAGGTCCTCGACCCGGAGGTGGAAGGCCCCCTCGAAGACGATGATCGCCACCGCGAGCCCCACGATGATCGGGAGCGCACCGCCGAAGGTGCTCGCGGTGATGATGCGATGTGAGAGCACGAGCCCCGACAACGGCCCGAGGACCAGGCCCACGCTCAACAGGAAAATGATACTCGGGAGCTGAAATCGGTCGCCGAGGACCTGGGAGATGACCCCCAGTGCGATGATCCCCGCGATGAGTGCGATCAGCCCTGCGCTGCCAGTAGCCACTCACGAACCTCCATTGGTCATCCGTAAACCATCACAGTATATAAGACCTTCATCGGCAACCCGCAACTGCTCCCCCTACTTTTCACCGCGACCGTGATAAGCGCTCGCCGTCGCCGACCGGCGGGACTGCCCTGCGGGCCCGACGCACGACCACCCTGATCACCGGCCGTAGAGCCGGTCGATGTCGTCCTCGTACCGGTCGAGGATGTTGCGGCGTTTCTTCTTCATCGTCGGCGTCACGAGGTCGTTCTCCTCGGTGAACTCCTCGGGCGCGAGCACGAACCGTTTGATCCGCTCGTCGGGTTCGAACCGTTCGTTCACCACCTCGATCTCCTCGGTGATGCGGTCCTGTACCCGGTCGTCGTGACAGAGGTCCTCGGGGTCCCCGGGGAGGTCGATCCCCTCCTTCGTGGCCCACTCGCGGACGCGCCCGAGGTTCGGCACGACGATCGCGCTCACGAACTTCTCGCCGTCGCCGACCACCATACACTGCTCGACGAGCGGGTTGCTCGCGAAGGCGTCCTCGATCGGCCGTGGCGCGACGTTCTTCCCTGTGGAGAGCACGAGGAGCTGTTTCGAGCGCTCGCGGAAGGCGAGGTAGCCGTCGGGGCGCTGCTCGACGACGTCGCCCGTCCGGAACCACTTCCCGTCGAACGCGTCGTCGGTCTCCTCGGGGCGGTTCCAGTAGCCTTCGGTGACGTTCGGTCCCTTCACGAGGAGTTCGCCGACCTCGCCCTCGGCGTCGAAGTCGTTCGGGACCACCGTCGAGTCCACGCGGACTTCCTCGTCGTGGACGGGATAGCCGATGGTGCCGATCTCCGGGGCTTCGGGCGGGTTGACCGCGACCACGGGTGCGGTCTCGGTGAGGCCGTAGCCCTCCAGGATCGGGAGGCCCATGGCGTGGAACAGCCGGGCGAGGTCGGGCGAGAGGCTCCCGCCGCCGCTGATGAAGAAGTCGATGTTGCCGCCGACGCCCTCACGGACCTGGGAGAACACCAGCCGGTCGGCGAGCGCGTGTTTCGCTCGCAGCCCCGCGCCCGGCGACTCGCTCCCGTGGTAGGCTCGCCCCACCTCGGTAGCCCACCCGAAGATCCGGGAGCTCACTGCGGACCCCGAGGCCTGCTCGCGGATGGTGTCGTAGAGCTTCTCGTAGACCCGCGGCACGCTGGTGGCCGAACTGGGGGTGACGAGCGAGAAGTCCTCGCGGAGGGTGTCGGGGCTCTCGGCGTAGGCGACCGTGGAGCCGGCGGCGAACTGCATGAAGTGGCCCGCGAGGCGCTCGAAGACGTGCGCGAGCGGGAGGAAGGAGAGGCTGGTCGAACCGGGACCGATCGTCGGCGTGTCGCCCTTGTCGGGCCGGGGGCCGAACCGGCGGTAGACCTGGTCGACGTTCGCCCGGAAGTTGCGGTGGCTGAGCTTGACCCCCTTCGGCCGGCCGGTGGTGCCGGAGGTGTAGACGAGGCTCGCGAGCGCCTCCGGGTCGCGTCCGACGAACCACGACTCGTACGCCTCGGCGTCGAAGGCCGCCGCGCCACGGTCGTGGACCTCGGCGAGCGTGAGGACGTCGTCGCGGTCGTCGTAGCCCTCGAAATCGTCGATGGAGACGATGAACTCGAGATCGAGCGCCGCTTCGACTTCCAGCACTCGGTCGAGGAGCTCCCCGTTCTCGACCACGACGCCCGTCGCGCCCGGGTCGGAGAGGAGGTACTCGACCTGGCGGGGCGACGAACTCGTGTACACTGTGGTCACGACCCCGCCGGCCGCGAGCAGCCCGAAGTCCGCCTGCGCCCACTCCATCCGGGTGTTCGAGAAGAGCCCGACCCGGTCGCCCGCTTCGACCCCGAGTTCGCGAAAGCCCGTCGCGAGGTTCCGGACGATCCCCCGCATCTCGTCATACGTCAGGTCGGCGAACTCGCCGTCGGGGGCGGCCGGGACCACCCCTCCGGCGAGCGAACGGTCGTAGATCCCGCCCTTGTACCGCTGGGCGACCCGCTCGGCGTTTCGAGCGGCACTCTCCTCGAACATGACCGGGAGCGTGCCCTCGCCGAGCACCTCGCTCTCGAAATCGGCTTCGGCCTCCTGCCAATCCATACCGAATCCTCACGTCCGGCGCACTAAAGCCCTCACTGTTCGTCGAGAAAGGCGAGGACGCCGCGGACGTTGAGCCGTTCCTCGGCGCGGGCCTTCCGCTCGGACCACACCGTCGCCATCCCCGTCTCCGCCACGAAGTAGTCGATGACCGCCTCGTCGTCGTCGAGTTCGGCGCGTTTCTCGCGGACGGCCGCGACCCACTCCTCCAGAACCCGCGCGTACCCGTCCATCAGCGGCTCCTCGTATCTGCGAGGACCGAAGTGGCCGAAACAGAGCGTCTCGGGCTCGATATCCTGGACGGTCTCGACGTCGTCGAGGCAGGTCTCGAGGTCGAAGTTCGCCGGCGGCGAGGTCTGGCGGATCCGTTCGACCGAGGGGATCCAGATCCCCGCCGCGTCGGCGGTGAAGAGGACGTCGTCCGTCCGGTCGTGGAACATCACCTGGTGGGGTGCGTGACCCGGCGCGTGGTGGACGTCGAGGGTGTGGTCGCCGAGGTCGACCTCGTCGCCGTCTTCGAGCCCCTCGATGCGGTCCTCGGGGACGGGCTTCGGCTCGGCGTAGAACTGCCACTGACTCTCGACGGCGGCCTTCGTCCCCGCGACCAGTCGGCTCGGGTCGACGAGGTGCGGGACGCCGATCTCGTGGGTCAACACCGTCGCGTTGGGACAGGCTTCGGCGAGATAGCCCGCGCCGCCGGCGTGGTCGAGGTGGACGTGGGTCGGCAGGACGTACGCCAGGTCGTCGCGCGCGACCCCGACCTCGTCGAGGGCGTCGAGGATGTTCTCGTATCGGGTGCCGATGCCGGTGTCGACGAGCGCTGGCTCCTCGGCGTCGACGATGTAGACGGCACCGTACTCCTCGGTGTCGTACATACCGGTGTCGACGTAGTGGAGGTCGGGACAGCCATCGACCGCGAAGACGTCACCGATTGCCATGGACGACCCACGCGCGAGCGGGACGAAAAGCCTCCGGTCAAACAGTAGGACTTTGGCGGGCGGCCCGAAAGGGTCGGCAAATGCTGAGCAGACAGTTCCTCCGCGACCACACCGAGGCGGTCCGCGAGGCGCTCGCCGCCCGCGGGACCGACGACGTCGACCTCGACGCGGTGCTCGACCTCGACGAGGAGTGGCGCGAAGCCAAGAACCGCGGCGACGAACTCCGCCACGAACGCAACGAGATATCGAGCCGCATCGGCGAGCTCAAAGCCGCCGGCGAGGACGAGGAGGCCGAGGAAGCCATCGAGCGCTCCTCGGAACTCAAAAGCGAGATCGACGAGGTCGAAGACCGGGCCAACGACCTCGAAGCCGACCTCGACGAGGCGCTGCTTCGAATTCCAAATATCCTCCACGACAGCGTTCCTGCCGGTGAAGACGAATCGGACAACGTCGAACTCCGGCGCGAGGGGTTCGAGGCGTTGCGCGAATTGCCCGAGACCGTCACGCCGCACTACGACCTCGGCGAGGAGCTGGACGTCCTCGACTTCGAGCGCGGCGCGAAGGTCTCGGGCGGTGGTTTTTACTTCCTGAAGGGCGACGGCGCGCGGCTCGAACACGCCCTGATCCAGTTCATGCTCGACGTCCACCGCGAGCAGGACTACGTCGATATCTTCCCACCGATCCCGATCAACAGCCGGTCGATGACCGGCACGGGTCAGCTCCCGAAGTTCGCCGACGACGCCTACAAGCTCGACGACGAGGACCTCTGGCTCTGTCCGACTGCGGAGGTGCCGGTGACGAACATGTACGCCGACGACATCCTCCTGCGGGACGACCTGCCGCTCAAACACCAGGCGTACACCCCGAACTTCCGCCAGGAGGCGGGCGAACACGGCACCGAGACCCGTGGGATCGTCCGAGTCCACCAGTTCAACAAGGTCGAGATGGTGAACTTCGTCGAGCCGGCGTCGAGCTACGAGCGCTTCGAGGGCCTGCTCGACGAAGCCGAGGAGGTCCTCCGACGGCTCGACCTCCCCTACCGCGTGCTCGAGATCTGTGCGGGCGACATCGGCTTCAAGGCCGCAAAGCAGGTCGACCTCGAACTCTGGGCCCCCGGCGACGACATGGACGACGGGCCCGAGGAAGGCGGGCGGTGGCTCGAGGTCTCGTCGGTCTCGAACTTCGAAGCGTTCCAGGCCCGGCGGGCGGGCCTGCGCTACCGGCCCGAGCGCCACGAGTCGGCGGCGTACCTCCACACCCTCAACGCCTCGGGGCTCGCGCTGCCGCGCGTGATGGTCGCGATTTTGGAGTACTATCAGAATCCCGATGGTACCGTCGAGGTGCCCGAGGCGCTCCGGCCGTATCTCGGCGGGCAAGAAGTCATCGAGGGGCACGAACCCGTCGGCGAGAGCGCGGTCGGCGCTGGGCGAAAGGAGTAGACGACGATTTCGGTCGGTCCCTGATTTCGGAACTGTCTTTCCCGCTGTTTCCTCCTCCGAGTCTGTATCCTGATCTGTCTATCCAGCTGGTTCGTCTACGGCAAATCCCGGTGCAAACGAGAACCGCACAGCACCGCCACCGCTCCCGCCCCGCACGGGCCACGTGCCTCCCCAGCCGATTCGCTTCGCTCGGACTCCGTCCTCACTCGCTCATCCACTGGCAGAGCAAAGCTCTCTCGTGATCGTCAAAAGAGTCTCCGACTCTTTTGGACCTCGCGGAGCTTCGCTCCGCTCAGTGACGAAAATCGGAGATTTTCGAACCACCTCCCGGTGGTCGGCCACGCCTCGCTCCCCGTTCGCATCGAGGTTCTCGCTTCGCTCGAACCTCGCCGTTCGGACCGGTCGCGAGCGCGCGCCACCGCGGCTGGTCTGTGTCGGAGTCGACGCGCCATCGCGACTCAGTTGGTGAAGGTCTCGATGTGGGAAATGGCCCCGTTCTCGACGGTGTGGACGTCGACGAACCCGAAGAGCGGGTCGCCGTCGGCATCGAGCAGCGTCCCGCGGACCGCGAACTCGCTGTCGTCCTCGTTGGCACAGACTGCGTCGAGCGCGTGGCTGGTGTCGGTCAGCGGGCGGTCGTCGCGCATGAACCCGACGAACGTGTCGGGGCCGTCGATGGTGCGGTCGGGGCGGTCGTGGACGAAGCCGGACGCGAGGAGCGCACGGAGGTCGTCGTATCGGCCCTCGTCGATGGCGCTGTAGTAGGCTTCGACGGGTTGCTCGGCCATGCCCAGCGCTATCGGGTCTTTCCGACAAGAACCTGCCGGCGGGTTCCGGCTACTCGGCGAGGTGCATGTGTGGCTCGGTCATCGCTCACACGCTCGATCCCCGGCGAGCGGCATACCGATCGTGTCCGTCTCAGGGGATCACTTGCTCGCCGTCGTCGTAGACCGCGATCGCGTCGACGGGGCAGACCCGTGCCGCGAACTTCGCGTCGAGCTCCGCCTCGGGCGGTATCTCGCGCACCACGGTGTCGTCCTCGCGTTCCTCGCCGTCGACGAGCACGGCCTTGCCGGCGTCCTCGTCGCGCTCGAACCCCTCCCACTCCGCGACGCACTGGAACATCCCGATACAGGTGTCGCGGTCGTACTCGATTCGCATACCCAGGCTTTCGCCGGTGGCGACATAGGCGTGACGGGCCGAACCGGAAAACGGGAGCTGAGTCACACTCCCACCCACCGCGTGGCGGTTGACGCGCGGTGTGCGGGCCGCCCACGGGCGGCCCGCGACGCCCGTGCGAGGGATGACTGAGCGAACGGAGTGAGCGAAGGAATCGGCTGGGGAGGTTCGTGGCCGTTGCGGGGCGGGAGCGGTGCTGTGCGGCTCTCATTTGTGTCGGGATTCGTGTTGGTGCGTTACGGCTCGGTTATCGCTCTCTCCGTTCCACGTCGTTACGTTACGGCTCTACCATCGTTCTCTCCTCTTTCGCCCTCCTCAGTTCAGTACCGTCCCCGTGTACCGGGTTCTTTCACCTCCACCGTGCGAGGACGACAGTTTAAACCCTGGAACCGGCAGAGAGGAGACAATGAACGTCACCGAACTGTCGGGGGTTCCTGACTGGTTACCCGACCACCTGCGTGACGAGGGCGTCGAGGAGCTCTACCCGCCCCAGGCCGAGGCGGTCGAGGCGGGGGCCACGGAGGGCGAGAGCCTCGTGGCGAGCGTGCCGACGGCCTCCGGGAAGACACTGATCGCCGAACTCGCGATGACGGCCAGCGTCGCGCGCGGCGGGACCGCCCTCTACATCGTGCCGCTCCGCGCGCTCGCGGGCGAGAAACGCACCGAGTTCGAGGCCTTCGAACAGTACGGCCTCACGGTCGGCGTTTCCACGGGGAACTACGACTCCGACGGCGAGTGGCTCGCGACCTGTGACATCATCGTCGCCACCAGCGAGAAGGTGGATTCGCTCGTGCGCAACGGCGCGCCGTGGATCGACGACCTGTCCTGTGTGGTGGCCGACGAGGTCCACCTCGTGGACGACGGGAATCGCGGGCCGACGCTCGAAGTCACCCTCGCGAAGCTCCGCCAGCGCAACCCCGGCCTCCAGGTCGTGGCGCTCTCGGCCACCATCGGCAACCCCGAGATCCTCGCCGAGTGGCTCGACGCCGAACTCGTCGACTCGACGTGGCGACCCATCGACCTGAAGAAGGGCGTCCACTACGGGCAGGCAGTCCATTTAGAGGACGGCAACCAACGCGAACTCCAAGTCAGGGACGGCGAGAAGGCCACCGAGGCCATCGTCCGTGACACCCTGAACGACGGCGGCTCGACGCTGGTGTTCGTGAACTCCCGGCGCAACGCCGAGGCCGCGGCCCGGCGGCTCGCCGGCACGGTCGAGAACGAACTCACGAACGAGGAACGGACCCAGTTGGCGAGCGTCGCGGCCGAGATCCGGGACGTGAGCGACACCGAGACCAGTGAAGACCTCGCGAGCGCGGTCGAGCGCGGCGGCGCGTTCCACCACGCCGGCCTCGCGAGCGAGCACCGCGAACTCGTCGAGGGCGCGTTCCGGGATCGACTCCTGAAGGTGGTCTCGGCTACCCCGACGCTCGCGGCGGGGGTCAACACCCCGAGCCGCCGGGTCGTGGTGCGCGACTGGCGACGGTATTCGGGTGAAGCCGGCGGGATGGCCCCGCTCTCCGTGCTCGAAGTCCACCAGATGTGTGGCCGGGCGGGGCGGCCGGGACTCGACCCCTACGGCGAGGCGCTCCTGCTCGCGAAGAGCCACGACGAACTCGACGAACTCTTCGATCGGTACATCTGGACCGACCCCGAGGCCGTGCGCTCGAAACTCGCCGCCGAACCCGCCCTGCGGACGCATCTCCTCGCAACCGTGGCCTCGGGCTTTGCGAGTTCGCGCGAGGGCCTGCTCGAATTCCTCGACCAGACGCTCTACGCAACGCAGACGACGGAAGGCGGTCGGTTGGAGCGCGTCACGGACGACATGCTCGACTACCTCGAAGTCAACGACTTCCTCGAACGCGACGGCGACGACCTCACCGCGACCTCCCTGGGGCACACCGTCTCGCGGCTCTACCTCGACCCGATGAGCGCCGCCGAGATCGTCGACGGGCTGCAAACGGCCGAGGACCGCCCGAGCGCGCTCGGCCTCTTCCACCTCGTGAGCCGTACGCCCGACATGTACGAACTCTACCTCCGATCGGGCGACCGCGAGGAGTACACCATGCTCGCCAACGAGCGCGAGACCGAACTCCTGGGCATGAAACCCAGCGAGTTCGAGGCCCGCTGGGAAGACTGGCTCTCGGCGCTCAAGACCGCCCGCCTCCTCGAAGACTGGGCGAGCGAACTCGACGAGAGCGAGATCACGGACCGGTACTCCGTGGGACCGGGGGATCTCAGAGGCAAAGTCGATACCGCGGAGTGGCTGCTCTCGGCCGCCGAACGCCTCGCGGGCGAACTCGGGCTGGAGTGGGCCCCCGCCGTGCGGGAGGCCCGGACCAGGGTCGCCAACGGGATCCGCACCGAACTCATCGACCTCGCGGGTGTACGCGGCGTGGGTCGCAAGCGCGCCCGCCGGCTCTACGAGGCCGGGATCGAGACCCGGACCGACCTCCGGAACGCCGACAAGGCGGTCGTGCTGGGCGCGCTCCGTGGCCGCCGCAAGACCGCCGAGAACGTCCTCGACAACGTGGGGCGGACCGACCCCTCGATGGCGGACGTCGAGGCCGACGGGTCGGTGGCGGTCGTGGGCGAGGGGGAGAACGACCAGTCGAACCTCGGGGAGTTCTGATGGCGGTCGAGGGCATCTGATGGAACTCGTCGAAGGCGAGACTACGATCGAAGACGTCGGCGAGTTCGTGGCGTGGCTCGACGGGATCGGCGACGACCACGACTGTACGATTCAGGCGTTCGACGCGCGGTACGTCGTCTCGCGCGCCCACCTCGCACGAGCGCTCGAACTCGCCGACCGGGCGCGCGAGCGCGGCGAGGCCGTCGCCCGCGACCGCGGCGTCGAGGTCATGCTCTACGCCGCGGGCCGTCGCCAGATCGACCGGGCGCTCGAATGCGGGGTACGCGAGGGCCGCGGGCCGGTCGTCGTGCTCGTCGCCGCCGACGGGGCCGACGACCCGGTCCAAGCCGAGCGGGCAGCTGCGAGCGCCGTCGGGGCCGAACTCGACCAGTGCGGAACGCTCGGGGACTACGATCCCGAACGGGTTCGGGCCTACTTCGACATCGCGGACCCCGAACTCGATGCCACCGACGCGGGCCTCGAAGCCCTGGTGCTCGAACGCGTCGCGCTCCTCGACGTCGAGAAGTAGGGTCCGAACCCTCATACCCCTCCTCGACCTGTGTGACGTATGACAACCGAAGCGCTGGACGCGAATTCCGACGTCACGTCGGGGACGGTGACGGTCGAGGTCGGCGACGAACGGGTCGGCCTTCGGTACTTCGCCGCGGGCGAGGAGCACGAGGGGCCACCGGTGGTCCTGCTCCACGGCATCGGCCTCGACGCGGCGACCGTCTCGTGGCGGCACGCGCTCCCCGCGCTCGCCGACGACCGACGGGTGTTCGCGTTCGACTTCCCCGGTCACGGCGAGAGCGACCACCTCCGGTCGTACACCCACCAGCGCTACCTCGAGACCCTCGATGGCTTCCTCGGGGCGCTCGATATCGACCGGGCGGCGCTCGCCGGGATCTCGATGGGTGGTGGGGTCGCGCTCGGTTACGCGCTCGACGCCCCCGAGCGGGTCGAACGCCTCGTGCTGGTCGACAGCTACGGGCTCGGTCGCGACGCACCCTGGCGACCCGGCGGCTCGATGTTGCTCAACGTGCCGGGCTTCGACGGGCTGCTCGGGGCCGGCCTCTCGAACCCGATGGCCGTGGCGGCGAGCCTCGGCGGTATCGCCGTCGACCCCTCGCCCGGCTTCGTCGCCGACGTCCAGCGCGCCGTCGGCCCGGCGGCGGCGCGCGCGCTCGGCGAGTGGCAGCGCGACGAGTTCCGGGCGACCGGGCTCAAGACGTGCTATCTCGACCGACTGGCGGAGGTCGAGCTGCCGACGCTGCTGGTCCACGGTCGCGAGGACCCGATCTTCCCCGTTCACTGGTCGGAACGCGCCACCCAGGAGATACCCGACGCGCGGTTCGTCGCGTTCGAGGCGTGTGGCCACTGGCCGCCGCGTGAGTACCCTGAAAAGTTCAACCGCGTCGTCGGTCGATTTCTCTAGGCCTCGTCGAGGAGGACGACCGCCTCGCCGTCGATGGCGACCTCGCCCTCCTCGGTGGTCACCGTGGTGCGGAGGCGATAGCGCTCGTCGCCGATCGCCTCGACGATCTCACAGTCGGCGGTCACGCGGTCGTCGACCCCGACCGGCCGCTGGAACTCGAGGTCCTGGGAGAGGTAGATGACGAGGCCGGGCAGGCGCGCGAGCGCGGCGCTGATGAGCCCCGAGACGAGCGTGCCGTGGGCGATCCGACCGCCGAACCGCGTGCTCTCGGCGTACTCGTCGTCGAGGTGGAGCGGGTTGGTGTCGCCGCTGGCCGCGGCGAAGGCGTGCACGTCGTCGTCGGTGAGCCGTTTCGAGAACCGGACCCGGTCGCCGACCGTGAGCGCGTCGCGGCGGTTCTCGGTGAGTTCGACGTCCCACTCGGGGCGCTCCTCGCCACCGACGACGCCGTCCTCGGTGTCGGTCGGGACGCCGAACGCCGAGAGGGTGGCGCGGTTGGCCGCGAGGACGCTGTCGAGGAAGTACGTGGAGTTGCGGACCCACGCTTCGGCCAGCGCGGAGGGCTGTGATTCGGAGCTCATGGACTACCCCTCACGTACTGGCTCCAGCACCATAAACCGTTTCGACCTCCATGCCCGATCGTTTTCCGGCGTGAGACCGTCCGTACTTGGGAGATATCGGCGTTTCTCGCTGCCGAGCGGCGACTCGTTGGTTCCGCTGAATCCACTTGGAACCATCCTATGGTAACGAATGGTTCTGAGAGCAATCCTTATCCGTCCGTGGGCACTACGTGGATGTGAGCGATGACCGACGAAGACGAGACGATGTGGCCGCCAACGGTCTGGGCGCGACAGTTCCAGGAGGCGAGCGAGCAGGCCGTCGAGCGACAGACGGAGTTCGCCCAACAGCTGTTCAACAACGGTGCGGGGCCGAACAGCCTGCCCGAGATGGCGGCGTCGACGATGGGGACCGCGACGTTCAAGACGCGCGTCCAGAGCGGCGGCCGTATCTCGATTCCGGATGCCGAACGCGAGGCGCTGGACATCGAGGAAGGGGACATCGTTCAGACCGTCGTGATACCGGTCAAACGCAACAGGGACGAATCATGAGTCAGTACACCACACCAGTCAGCACGATGTTCGAGATGCAGCGCACAGCCCTCGAAGGCAGCCACCAGGCGATGAAACAGGGCGTGACCCTCCAGAAGAGCGCCGGCCGGATGGCGCTCTCGGGGCTGAAGACGAGCGAGAGCCTCCAGCGACAGGGCGTCGAGGCCACCCGGACCGCGACCGAACAGTACCTCGACGCGGTCGAACCGGCGATGCCCGACGAGACCGTCGCGACGCTTCGCGAGACGACCGACGAGGGCTTTTCCCAGCTCACGGAGGTCCACGCCGAGACGTTCGACCAGTTCCTGCACGGCTTCGAACAGGGGCTCGACGACTACGACGAGTTCTCCGCCGAGTACCTCGACGCCCTCGACGAGGGCTTCGACCAGCTCGCCGCCTCACACGAGGAGCTCCAGGAGCGGACCGTCGAGGTCATCGAGGAGACCGAGAGCCGGAACGAGGAGTACGTCGAGGAGTTCCAGGACCAGCTCGAAGGCCAGATGGACCGCATCGAGGCGTTCCAAGACCGCCTCGAAGACCAGTCCGAGCGCCAGCTCGAACAGGCCGAGGAGTTCCAGGACCAGCTCGAATCGCAGGTCGAGGAGTTCCAAGACCAGCTCGAAAGCCAGGCCGAGGCGTTCGAGGACCAGGTTTCCGCCTGAACGACCACCACAGTTTTTCACCCTTACACACCAATGAGCCGTATGAGCGGAACCGACCCCGAGGAGATCCAGCGGAACTGGGCGACGATGATGAACGAGATGAACGAGGCGGTCGCCGACTCGTTCGAGCAGAACATGGAGGCCCAGGCCGCCTTCATGGAGTCCTGGATGGGCGCGTTCGAGGGCTCCGTCCCGGACGAGGCGGCGATCGAGGACGGCGTGGAGGGCTACGGCCGGGCCTACGAGGTCTGGATGGAGGCCGCCGAACAGATGCAATCGCGGATCACCGACGCCGCGCGTGGTGAGGACGTCGACCCCAGCGAGTTCCGCGACATCTGGCTCCAGAGCGCGAACGAGGCCTACTCCGAAGTCATGGGCACCACCGCCTTCGCCGCGGGCACGGGCGAGATGGTCGGCGACCTGATGGACCTCCAGCAGGAAGTCGATGACCTGAGCCAGGACACCCTCGAGAGTCTCGGCTTCGCCACGCGCGACGACGTCGACGAGGTGGCCGAACGCCTCCTCGAACTCGAACGCAGCCAGCACGAGATCTCGAAGAAACTCGACAAGCTCCTGGAGGACTGATTCCCGTGGCCGAACGATCCGGTCGCGCGTTCAACCCGTTCACCGCGACGCTCGACGCCCAACGGCGGAGCTTCGAGGCCGCCGCCGACACGGTCGAGAAGGTCGAGATGGGGCCCGAACAGCTCGCCGAGATGGCGTCGGTCGACGTGGGCCAGACCCCGAGCGACGTGGTCTACACGGAGAACAAGCTCGAACTCCTCCACTACGAGCCGCTGACCGACGAACAGCACGACGTCCCCATCCTCGTCATCTACGCGCTGATCAACAAGCCGTTCATCCTCGACCTCCAGCCCGACCGGTCGGTGATACGTCGGCTGCTGGAGGCGGGCTTCGACGTCTACATGATCGACTGGAACGAGCCCTCGCGGCTCGACCAGCACCTCACCCTCGAGGACTACGTGGATCGGTACATCGAGAACTGCGTCGACGAGGTGTGCGAGCGATCGGGCCAGGACTCGATCAACATCCTCGGGTACTGCATGGGCGGCACGATGTCGGTGATGTACGCCGCACTCCACCCCGAGAAAGTTCGAAATCTCGGACTGATGGCCGCCGGCCTCTGCTTCGACGATACTGGGGGCGTGCTCGAACTCTGGGGCGACGACGAGTACTTCTCGCCCGACGGGCTCACCGAGACCTACGGCAACGCGCCCGCGGAGATGCTCGACGTGGGCTTCGCGCTGATGGACCCGGTGGCGAACTACGTCTCGAAGTACGTCCGACTCTACGACAATCTGGACGACGACGACTTCGTCGAGAACTTCGGGCGGATGGAGCGATGGCTCTCCGAGGGTATCGACGTCGCGGGCGAGACGTTCGCCCAGTTCGTCACCGACATCTACCAGGACAACAAGCTCTACAACAACGAGCTCTACGTCGGCGACAAACACGTCGATATCGAACAGATCGATATGCCGGTCCTCCAGATAACGGGTGAGTACGACCACCTCATTCCGTCGGAGACCAGCAAACCGTTCAACGAGGTCATCGGGAGCGACGACACCTCGGTGATCGAGGCTCCCACGGGTCACATCGGGCTCTCGGTCTCGGGGAGCTCCCACGAGAACGTCTGGCCCGAGGTCTGTGAGTGGTACGCCGAGCGCTCCGAGCCAGCCGAGGACGTCGAGGTCGAGGTCGACGGCGCGGACGGGAGCGAGGGATCGGACGCGGCCGAGGCGGAGCAGCCGCCCGCGACGGCCGACGAGGACGAGGACGGCATCGAGGCCGACGACGCCGACGAACTCGTGAGCGTCGACGGCATCGGCGGGACCTACGCCGACCGCCTCCGCGAGACCGGCATCGACTCCCTCGCCGACCTCGCGACCGCCGACCCCGAGACCGTGGCCGACGCCACCGGCGCGGCCGAAGCCACGGTCGAAGACTGGATCGACCAGGCCGCCGACTGACCCCGACCCGGCCGCACTTTCCCCGCTGACGCCCCTCCGGCGGTTCGTGTGAACTTCGATACGAGCTACGGGTGTTTCGTGAGACCACACCGCGAGTGAAACGATCGAAGGCAATCTTTTACACTCTCAGCACACTTCTCGGGACGAATGAGCGAAAGTCAGGCAGATGAGTTCGTGGATATCGGAACTCTCGGTGTGGAAGAGGAATTCTTCGCTATCGACGGCGACGGCTACCCGACGGGCGCGGTCGACGAACTCATCGCGGACGGCGACCCGCCGCCGGTGCTCGACGGTCGCCTCGACCGCGAGATGTTCAAGTGTATCGTCGAGACCAAGACCCCCGTCTGCGAGGACCTCGCGGCGGCTCACGACCGCGTGGTGGCGATCCGGGAGGCGCTGGTCGAGTACGCCGCCGACCACGGGTTCGGTATCGCGGCGGCGGGGCTCCACCCCGCGGCCCACTGGGACCGGCTCGAATGTACCGAAGCCCCGCGCTACTACGACATGCGTAATCGGATCCAGCTCCCACAGAATCGGAACACGACGGCGGGCCTCCACGTCCACGTCGGGGTGGACGACCCCGACAAGGCGACGTGGGTCGCGAACGAGATCCGCTGGTTTCTGCCCGTGATGCTCGCGCTCTCGGCGAACTCGCCGTACTGGCGGGGGGTCGACACGGGGTTGGCGTCGGCGCGGACGAACGTCTTCGGGGCGATCCCGAACACGGGGATACCGCCGGTCTTCGAGGACTTCGAGGCGTTCGAACGGTTCGAGCGGCTGCTGATCGAGACCAACTCGATCGCCGACCGGCGCGACCTCTGGTACGACGTCCGGCTCCACACGGGCTGTGGCACCGTCGAGGTTCGGATGCCCGACGCCCAGTCGGACGTCGAGCGCACCCTCGCGTTCGTCGAGTACGTCCGGGCGCTCGTGGTCGACCTCGCGGAACGCTACGAGGACGGCGAGACCGGCCGGAACCATCGGTACCACACCCTGGTCGAGAACAAGTGGCGCGCGACGCGCAACGGCCACGAGGCGACGTTCATCGACCGCGAGGAGGCGGGGACGGTCCCGCTCGCCGAAGTCGTCGAGCACGAGTGCGACCGGCTCGGGATCGACGGGATCGCGCGACTCCTCGACGACGAGAGCGGCGCGCTCCGACAGCGCCGGCTCCACCGCGAGGGCGGTCTGGAGGCGGTGTGTCACGGCCTCCGGGTGGGATCGTGAGAACCGTTCACAATACCTGCTGGTATCGCAAAGTAAAGGCACCTGGAGACCGTACTGAGGAACAGTGAACGACCTGCGGATCGCGCTGCTGAATGCGTCCGGCGATGAGAACACCCCGAAGAACTTCCGGCGCGAGCTCGACGCGGAGCTCGTCGAGTTCGACGTCCACGAGACGGTCCCCGACACCCACGACTTCGACGCCGCGGTCGTGACCGGGTCGCGGTCGTCGGTCTACTGGGACGAGGCCTGGATCGACGCCCTGAAAGAGTGGGTCCGAACGGCGGTCGAGCGCGGGATGGCCGTGCTCGGGGTCTGCTTCGGCCACCAGGTCCTCGCCGACGCACTCGGCGGTCGCGTCGAGGACATGGGTGAGTACGAGATCGGCTACCGAGAGGTCGAAAGCCGGGACGAAAGCCTCCTGCTCGACGACGAACCGATGACGGTCTTCACGACCCACTCGGACGCCGTCACCGAACTCCCGCCCGGTGCCGTCCAGACCGCCGAGAACGACTACGGCGTCCACGGCTTCCGGGTGAACAACGCCTTCGGCGTCCAGTTCCACCCCGAGTACGACATGGAGACCGCCCGCGTCGTCGCCGGCGGGAAGGACCTCCCCGACGACCGTATCGAGCGCGTGCTCGACGACATCACCGAGGAGAACTACACGAAGGCCTGCGAGGCGAAGACGCTGTTCGGCCGGTTCACCGCGTTCGTCCGCGGGAACGGCCCCAGCGCGTCGGCCGCCCGGCCCGCACCGTCGGCGGAGTCGGATTGACGGTCGGGTGACAGCTCCGTTCGTCGCCCCGTCTTCGAGAGCGGAGTCGCTCCGTATTCAGATGCTTCCATTGAACTCGACGCCCCAGCCCGCGCCCTCCTCGCTGAGGTCTTCGCTCGCGTCGAGTTCGTCTCTGTAGGCTTCGAGCCACCGTTCGGTCGGGTAGAGCGGCAGACCATCGACCGACGGCAAGCAGTCGATAAACGATACTGTGTCGCATACACGGACGTTTATCAGGGTCGATCCCCTCGTTCCACTATGCTCGATTACGTCGGCCTCGACGCCGACCTCGGCGAGGAGGAGCGTGCGATGCGCGACAGCGCCCGCGAGTTCGTCGACGACCGGGTGCGACCCGAGATCGCCGACCACTTCGAGGCGGGCACCTTCCCCACCGAACTGATCCCCGAGATGGGCGAGCGGGGTTTCTTCGCACCGAACCTCGACGGCTACGGCCTCGCCGACTGCTCGCAGAAAGCCTACGGCCTCCTGATGCAGGAGCTCGAAGCGGGCGATTCCGGGGTCCGGTCGATGGCGAGCGTGCAGGGTGCGCTGGTGATGTATCCCATCCACACCTACGGCTCCGAGGCTCAGAAGGAGCGCTGGCTCCCCGACATGGGGACGGGCGAGGCGGTCGGTGCGTTCGCGCTCACCGAACCCGAGCACGGTTCGAACCCCGCCGGGATGGAGACTGCAGCCGAGAAAGAGGGCGGTGAATACGTGCTCACGGGGCAGAAGCGCTGGTCGACGAACGCCTCGATCGCCGACGTGGTCCTGGTCTGGGCGCGCGACACCAGCGAGGAGGGGGATCCCGTCCGCGGCTTCCTCGTCGAGACCGATAGCGAGGGGCTCGACGTCCGCTCGATCGACGAGAAGCTCTCGCTCCGGGCGTCGGTGTCGAGCGAACTCGACCTCGACGGGGTTCGGGTGTCAGAGGAGGACGTGCTGCCCGGCGTCTCGGGCATGAAGGGCCCGCTGTCGTGTCTCACCCAGGCGCGCTACGGTATCGTCTGGGGGGCGGTCGGCGCGGCGATGGACTGTTTCGATACGGTACAGGAGTACGCCACCGACCGCGAGCAGTTCGGCAAACCCATCGGGGGCTTCCAGCTCCAGCAGAACAAGCTCGCAGAGATGGCGACGTCGATTACCACCGCACAGCTCCTCGCTCACCGGCTGGCCGACCTCAAGGAACGCGGCGAGATGCGCCCCCAGCACGTCTCGATGGCGAAGTTCAACAACGTCCGGATGGCCCGCGACCAGTCCCGGGTCGCCCGCGAGATGCTCGGCGGCAACGGCATCACCCTGGAGTACTCGCCGATGCGCCACATGGCCAACATGGAGACCGTCTACACCTACGAGGGCACCCACGACATCCACTCGCTGATCCTCGGCCAGGACCTCACGGGAATATCGGCCTTCGAGTAACTCAGAGCCGGTCGGCGAACGATTCGCCCATCGCCATGAGTTCGTCCTGCTCTTCCTCCGAGAACTCGTAGGCTTCGGGTTTGGCGACGCCGACGGCACCCTTGAGATCGCCGTCGGCGTCGATCACCGGTGCGACGAGCGAACCCTCCATCCCGGTGTCGCGCGCGCTCGGTTCGGCCACGCCGGAGTCGTCGGTCTGGAGGTTCGAGAGCTGGATCGGCTCGCGCCGCTCGGCCGCCGCTCCCGCCATCCCCTTGCCGAACGGTATCGTCTGGATGGGGTCGAGCACGGAGTCGGGCATCCCCTCGCTGGCGACGAGGTGGAGGCGGTCGCCGTCGGCGCGGTGGAGGGTGCCGGCGACGCAGTCGAACGCCTCGATGGCCTCGCGGAGGATTCGGTCGGGGTCGTCCGGTTCGCTCATGGGTTCGGGGTTCGGCGAGCGCGCCGATAAACACCTCGCTGGCGCGCCGACTACTCGCGGCCCGCCGGCGGACTCGCGCTCACCACCTTCCCGAGGAGGTCGCGGTTGTCGGCCCCGAGGCGGTAGGCCCGCTCCCGGAGGCGCTCGTAGTCGGCGAACCCGTCCAGGAAGTGGACGAAGTCCGCCGGGACGCGCCCCGTGCGCGCGAGCACCTCCTCGGTCGCCTTCCCACACGAGTAGACCCGGCCGTCGGCGAGCAGGTGGACGCACTCCTCCCAGTCCTCGGGCAGCCGGTCGCGCTCGTCGGCCGAGAGGTCCGAAAAGCCCACCGGATCGAAGTCGCCGTTGCGGACGGCCCAGTCGGCACACCACGTACAGAACCCACAGTCGTCGTCGTAGACGAGTCGAGGTCGTTCGGTCGCCATACCGCTCCTACGCGGTCCGGCGGAAAAATCGCTCCGGTCGGTTCACTCGCCGCCGATGGTCTCCCAGAAGTCGACCCGGTCCCCGGTCTCGAAGAAGCCCGACAACACCCGTTCGTCCTCGTCACCGCCGGGGGGCGACCCGGCGTAGACCCCGACCGCGTCGGCGTCGGGATAGCCCACCACGTCCGGTTCCTCCATCGTCGACAGCGCGAGGTATCGGAGGACGTCGTCGGAGTCGTTGACGACCCGATGCGCGCTCCCCTCGCCGGTCGGGAGCGCGACGTAGGTCCCGGCCGAGAGCTCCCGATCCTCGTCGGGCAGTCGAAGGCGTCCGGTCCCGTCGAGAACGTAGAGCGCCTCCTCGTTTCTCGTGTGGTAGTGATACGGCCACGCGCGCTCGCCCGCCGGGAGTTCGTAGAGGCTACAGCCGAGTCCCTCGCCGCCGGCCGCCCGGCCGAGCTGTTTCCGGCGAAACCCGGTGTCTACGGGGCCGATGTCGTTCCACTCGACGTCGTTCTCGTTCGCGAACATCGGGCGTACCGACGGATGCGCCCCACATAGACCTCGGGTATGGTCGCCCGCGCATTCCCGGTCGAGGGGTCATCCGGGCCGGCCGACAGGGAGGGACATGCGACGCCGCGGACGGGCTGCTCCGGCTTGGAAACGTCGGGCCGGGCGTCTACGTGTTCCGGGCGCGGGGGCGGCTCAACGGCGGGGTCAGCGATGTCTACGACGTCAACGTTGCCAACATTACCCTGTTCACGATCCGCGATACCGGGACGTGAGTCGAGGAGGAGATCAGGACCGGTCGATGTCGAGTTCGTCCTGGAGCCCGGCGAGGGCGTCGTCGTCGGCGAGTTCGCGGAGGCGTTCGCGGAGATGCGTTCGGCAGAGGCCGACCTTCAGGCCATCCTTTTCGACGGCGACCGCGGCGTCTGCGTCGCAGTAGTGACACTGCATCATCCGTGGTTCGGGTCGACGGGCATTGAACCCTGCGGCGTCGTGTCGGCGATCCGCTATGAAGGGTCGCCGATCCGCTCTCACCGCCGACCGTTTTTCGGAACGACCGAGGAGAAGTCCACCGGGTTACAGCCGCTCGCAGAACGCCTCGAACTCCGCGTCGTCGAGTCCCGCACGACCGAGAACGGCGTCGTGGGCATCGCTTCCGCCGGTCGGGAGGAGGTCGTTGCGTTCGAGCGCGTGCTCGACGGGCGCGGTGTCGACCGTCCGACCGTAGTCGTAGTAGCGTTCGACGGCCGAGACGTGCGGCGAGTCGGTGAGCGCGAGCGCGGCCTCGGGGTCGCCGTAGCGGAGCGGGTGAGCCAGCGAGACCACGCCACAGGCTTCGGCCAGGAGCGACGCGCCGCGTTCGAAGGAGGGGAGGTTCCGCGCGACGAAACACGGACAGTCCTTGCCGATGACCTCCTCGAACGCGCCCTCGTAGTCGTAGGTCGCACCGGAGTCGGCGATCGCCCGCGCGATGTGCGGCCGGCCGATCCCCTCGGCGGGTTCGACGTCGAGGTCGTAGTCGAAGCGGTCCTCGACGCAGTCGATGATCGCCCGCCCACGCTCGATCCGGTCGGTCTGGAGGCGGTCGAGCTCCGCCCGGAGGTCGTCGGTCGGCCGGACGCCGTACCCCAGGAGGTCGACCTGTCCCGCGTCGCTTTCGACGCGGAGTTCGATCCCGTGGACCATCTCGACCCCGTCGAGTTCGTCGGTCGGGGTGTCGAGTTCCCGGTTGAGGCGTTCGTGGTCGGTGATCGCGACGGTCCCGACGTTGGCTCTGTGAGCGGCTTCGGGGACCTCACGCAGGTGCATCGTCCCGTCCGAGTTGGTGGTGTGGACGTGGAGGTCGGCGACGGGCATGTCCTCTCGGACACCGGCCTCGGATAAGTTCGTTCTGGACGGCCGGGGAACGACACCCCCTCTACCCAAGTCCTAGATGGTCCTTCATAGCCTACCGAGGATTTATAGAAAACGTTTATGATAGTCTCGGGGCTGGCTTCGGGTATGCGATTCATGAACGGCGCGGACGAACGGCTCGGCGCACACAGCTACCCCACGACGACGGCCGACATCATCGAGGCCCACGGCGACCTCGAGATCGAGGTCCCGAACGGTACCGAGACGCTCGGCGACGTGTTCGGCAGGGTCGACGAATCGACGTTCGAAACGGCCGAAGAAGCCCGCCTGATGCTCTACAGCGCGCTCGGCGACGACGCGATCGGCCGGAAGTTCTACTCCGACCGCGACCCCACCCGGGTCGACGAGGACGGCCCCGAACCGGTCTCGCTGTAGTCCGGTCACTGCTTTTCATCCCACCCATCGAGGTCGGCGACATCGACACGCATTCGGTGACGGAGCGGCTCGAAACCCGACTTCCCGTAGAAGGCGAGCGCGCGGTCGTTGTCGACGTCGACGCTCAGTACGGCTTCCGAACAGCCCGCTTCGTCGGCGCGGGTCCCGGCACGACTCATGAGATGGTGTGCGAGCCCGGTCCCGCGGTAGGGCTCACGAACGTAGATATCGCAGACGACCACCCGATCCGGGCGGTCGAACACCGACGGGCAGGGGTCGCGATCCGTCGCGATGAACCCCGCGAGGGTCGCGTCGGTGCCGGCGATGGATCCGGCTTCGTCGGTGTCGATAGCGACCGCGATCCGATAGTCGGTGGCTTCGAGTTTCTCGAGCGCCCACGGGACTTGTTCGTCGACGAGGTCCACGTCGTCGGCGAGCGTGTGGCTCTCGACGACGGCTTCGAGTTCACGGTTGTAGGGAACCCACAGCTCCTCGGCGTAGCGGCGGACGGCGGCTTCCTCGGCGGGGAGTCGACGTATCTCCATCCCGATATTCGTCCCCGTCGACCGTGTTCCCGGTGTCGGTTTTCTACCCGCCGAGGCCGGTCCCCGAGAGGTCGAACGGCACCGTTCCCGTCGCGTACCCCGCGGTCGAGCCGTCGGGCCGGACCCGGAACACGACGGCCGGGCGGTGGCCGACGGCGGGGCGTTCGGCCGCGAGCGTGGCCCACTCGTCGTCGTGGAAGGACGAACAGTCCACGAACAGCACGGCGTCGGGGTGGGCGGCGAGCTGGCCGTCGGTCTTCGAGCCCGCGGTTCCCCTGACGGCGGCCGCCGGGGTGCCCGCGGCGCGGTCGACCGGGCGACTCGGGCGGGTGACCTCGACGAGCGCCGACGGGCCGTCGACCGGCTCGACCCGGTAGTCGAGCGCGTGGCCCGAGTCCATCTGGACCTCGGGGACGATGGGCTGGCCGGCGTCGGTGAGGACCTTCGCGGCGTTGAACTCGCCCATCGTCGCGCTCATCCGCGTGAGGTCGACCTGTCGGCTCGTCCCGAGCTTCGCCGCCATCGTGTAGCGGTAGTCGTCGAAGACGCCCGTCGAGAGGAACCGTTCGTAGAAGTCGAGCGCGTCGTCGGTGGTCGCGTCCGGAAAGCCCGCGGCGTGGTCGGCGAAGAACGCGCGCGAACTCCCCCGGCCGTCCTTCGAGAGGAGTACGGGGAGGAAGAACCACGCGACGTGGTCGTAGGCCGTGAGCCAGGGGTCCTGGACCTGGAGTTCGGCGAGGAGTTCGCGCTGGGCCCACCGCGCGACCGGGTAGGGAACCTCCTCGAAGGTGTACTTCTCGGTGCGCCAGAGGGCCTCGGGGGTCTGGGTGTTGCCGAGCCAGAAGGCGTCCTCGCCCCAGGCGAACAGCGCGCGGTCGCCGTTGTCCATCTCGAGGCGGCAGGCGTCGTATCCGGGCGGGGGTCGATACCAGGGTCCGTCGAGACGCGCGCCGAGCGCCTCGTCGAGGGATGCATGGAGGTCGCGGCGAACCCGGGAGCGATCCCAGGTCTCGTGCGACCAGCGAAAACGGAGGGGTCCGGCCACGCTCTCCCTGGGCACTCCGTGGGCTTATCGGTGTCGATACGCCCGTTCGGCGGTGGCTGCGGTGTAATTTCGCCGGAAATCCGGACCACCGATACTTTCTTATCAACCAGCGCCCAATCGTGATCCTGTATACCATGTCAATGGGAGCCTATGACGCGGCCGAACACGAACGCCGCGAAGAGAAAACCAGTACGGTCGACACCAGTCCGGACGACGACCGGCGGAGCAGCTACGAGGGCACCGTCGAGTACGACACCGGTGACGCGAACGCCGACGACCTCCTCGCGCAGTTCCGCGAGCTCAGGTCGTCGTAACTGGCTCGGTTCCTTCGCGCTTGGTATAGAGGAGCACCAGCGACAGCCCCGTCACCACCATGACCGCCGCGACGTGGGCGATCAACACCGCGAGCAACACGGGGTAGTCGAGGACGAACGGGACCAGGAGGAGCTGGATCAGCCCGAAGGCCACGGTCTCCACGTCGGCCCAGAAGAACGCCCGCGCCGTCTCGGGGTCGAAGCGGTAGCGATACGACCGCCAGAGCGCGGTGACGGTCGCCCACCACCCGGTGCCGATCCGATAGCAGACGTCCCAGAGCACCATCAGGAGGAAGTAGACGACGAGAACCGGCGGATCCCCTCCGATGAGTCGGTCGAGCAGCGGCGGTTCGCCGGTCGCGGCGTTCGGCACGAACAGGTAGACCAACATCGCACAGAACGCGAGCACCGCGAGCACGACGTCCATGTTCGAGCCGAACACGAGTCGTCGATAGGAATCGGGGAGGTCGACCGACCGGAGGTGGCGCGACACCCGCACCATCTCGATGCTCCCGATCCCCGCGACGAACACCGCGGCGCTCCCCACGAGCGCGACGCTCCAGAGGTCGTAGAACCACGCCAGCACCACCACGCCCACCTCGAAGACGCCGAGCTGGATCGCGAGCGCGAGCGTGGTCGAGACCTCGATCCCCGGCAGCGCCCCCACGATGCTCTCGTAGGTCCACGTCTCGCCGAAGTCGGGCGATTCTTCCCCGCGATCGACCCCGCTCGCGCCGTCGGCCGCGTTCATGGCGCGTCCACGTGCCACCGGGGCATAAGTCCGCGCTCGTCGGCACCCGGGAGGGAGAAGGGCTTTCCCCCGGCTTCCCCGAGAGGGCGCATGGCTTCCGACCCGTGTGCGGGCTGTGGCCGCCCGGTCAAGATCGCGGGCGGCATCGCCAACCTCTGGACCTTCGGCGGCGACGCGGCCGGCGGGCTCGCGCTCGAACTCGCCGACGGCTCCGACTACCTCCTCTGTTACGACTGCATCGACCGACTGCCCGACGACCCGCGGGCGGCGGATGTCGCGGCACTCGGACCCGAGTAGCGCAGGACTTACTTGCCGGGCGGCAGTCTCTCACTCGTGAACCCAGCGCGGATCGAGGACGAGTTTCCCGCTCCCGATTATCGTGGCGCCCAGCGCGACGCGCTCGGCCGCATCCGGGAGGCGTTCGCGGCGGGCAACCGGGTAGTGCTCGTCCGCGCGCCCACCGGCTCCGGGAAGTCGCTGCTCGCGCGCGCCATCGCGGGCTGTGCGCGCCGGCCCGACGAGGCCGACCCCGCCGACGCCACCGACGCCTACTACACCACCCCGCAGGTCTCCCAGCTCGACGACGTCGCCGCCGACCCGCTGCTCTCCGACCTCCAGGTGATCAGGGGTAAACGCAACTACTCGTGTCTCCTCCCCGGCGAGACGGATACGCCCGTCGACCGCGCGCCGTGCGCGCGCCAGACCGGCTTCGACTGCTCGATCCGCCACCGCTGTCCGTACTTCTCCGACCGGGCGATCGCCTCGAACCGCTCGATCGCCGCGATGACGCTGGCCTACTTCATGCAGACCGCTGGCTCGGACGCCTTCGGCCGGCGCGACGTCGTGGTCGTGGACGAGGCCCACGGCCTCGCCGAGTGGGCCGAGATGTACGCCACGATCGACCTCCGACCCCGGACGGTGCCGGTCTGGGACGAGTTGGAGATACCCGCGCTCGACGGGGTCGAGGCGGCCGCGTGCTTCGCCGACCACGTTACCACCGTCTGCACCCGTCGGAAGGACACCCTCGTGGGGGCCGACGAGCTCTCGATCGCCGAAGTCACCGAGCGCGACCGGCTTCAGGAACTGATCTCGAACCTCAACTGGTTCGTCTCCGACTACCGTGATTCGACCAGCGCGAGCACGTGGGTCGTCGACGGCGGCGACGGCGAACCGGTGACGATCAAACCCCTCAACCCCGAGCGCTATCTCCGGCACACGGTCTGGGACCGTGGAAACCGCTTCGCGCTGCTCTCGGCCACCATCCTCGACAAGGAGGGGTTCTGTCGCGGCGTCGGGCTCGACCCGGACGAGACGGCGCTGGTCGACGTTTCGCACACCTTTCCGGTCGAGAACCGACCCCTGTTCGACGCGACCCAGGGCAAGATGACCTACGACCACCGCGAGGAGACCCTCCCGAAGATCGCCCGGCTGGTGGTTCGACTCATGGCCCACCACCCGGACGAGAAGGGGATCGTCCACGCCCACTCCTACGCCATCGCGGAGGGGCTGGAAGCCAAGCTCCGCGAGTTCGGGGTCGACGGTCGGATCCGGAGCCACGACCGCGAGGACCGCGACGCCCAGTTGGGGGCGTGGCTCGCGACCGACGACCCTGACCTGTTCATCTCCGTGAAGATGGAGGAGGCGCTCGACCTGGAGGGCGACCTCGCGCGGTGGCAGGTGCTCTGCAAGGCCCCCTACCCCAACACCCGCGACTCGCGGGTCGCGCGCCGGCTGGAGGACGGCCAGTGGAACTGGTACTACCGCACGGCGCTCAAGACCGTGATCCAGGCCTGCGGGCGGGTCGTCCGCGCGCCCGACGACCACGGGGCGACCTACCTCGCGGATTCGAGCCTGCTCGACCTCTTCGAGCGCTCGCGGTCGGCGATGCCCGACTGGTTCGCGGCCCAGGTCGACCGGATGACGACCCCGGAGCTCCCGGCGTTCGACCCGGCGGCGGCCGGCGGCGACGGCGACTCCGGGAGCCGTCGAGACCGACGACGAAGATCGAGGGACGACCCCGAGAACCACCCGCTCGCGGACGTCTGGGGCTCGGATTGAGCCCGACCGGCAGCGCTTCTCCGCTCCTCAGTACGGGATGAGCGAGAAGCCGCCGGGCACGAGGAAGCCGAGCACGAGGAAGAGGGCCCCGGCGATCGCCGCACACGCCAGCGCGTAGGGCACCTGGGTTCTGACGTGGACCATGTGGTCGGCACCGCTGGTCGAGGAGGAGAGAACCGTGGTGTCCGAGATCGGCGAGCAGTGGTCGCCGAAGATGCCGCCCGAGAGCACCGCCCCGAGCACGAGCGGGAGGTTCGCGCCGGTCGTGAACGCCACCGGGATCGCGATCGGGAACATGATGCCGTAGGTCGCCCACGAGCTGCCGTCCGAAAAGGAGATGAAGCCCGTCGCGGCGAAGACGAGTACCGGGATCAGGCCGACCGGGACCCCCCGAAACCAGTCGGTGACGAAGCTCGACACGCCGAGGGTGGAGACGGTGTTCTGGATCGTGATCGCGAGCGTGAGGATCGCGGCCGCGAGGAAGATCCCCTTGAAGCCGTTGAGCATCGCGTCGGTCGCGTCGGCGTTCGAGGGGATGTCGCCGCGGACCCGAAAGAGCACGAACCCGACGACCAGTCCCGCGAGCGCGGCGAGGCCGAGCCGGATCCCGCCGATGTCGAACGACCACGGCCCGCCCGCGGGGAGGATCAGCTGGTAGCCGAGCAGCGAGAGCGCGGTCGAGGTCTGGGGCGAGTTCACGACCGGCGAGGCGCGCCAGAACATCGCCAGCAACCCCACGGCGACGATGGTCACGACCGGGATCGCGAAGTTCCGCCAGTCGGGGCTCGCACCGTCGTACATCTCGTAGTTCGCCATCTCGTCCGAGACCAGCGGGTCGTCGTCGGGGCCGACGACGCCCTCCCCGTTGCGAGCGCGCGTCTCCTCGCGGCCCATCCCGAGGACGTTCGGGACGACCTGCCAGGCGACGAGCGCGGCGATGGCTAGGGCAGTCCACGAGTAGAAGGCGAAGCCGAGGCTGTTGAAGTAGAGCGGCCAGACCGCCGACGTGGCGGCTTCGAGGCCGTCGCCGGTCTGGGTGACGTAGTTCGACATCCCCGAGGGGAGGACGTTCTGCTCGGCGGCGGCGGTGATGCCCGCGCCGATGAAGCCGACGAGCGCGACGCCCCAGGTCGAGTAGAAGGCGAGGCGGGCTGCCGGGCTGCCCGCGCTGTCGACGTAGTAGGCGAGTTTCGCCCGCGAGACGTCGTACTCGTCGGTCAGCGGGCGCATCATCGACCCCACCACCAAACAGTTGAAGTAGTCGTCGATGTGGATGATGACCCCCGCGAGGAACGAGGCTTTCTCCGCGTCGGCGGGCGAGTCGACCCGGCTGGCGAGCGCCTCCAGCACGCCCCGGATCGCGCCCGATCGGATCATCAGGCCCATCAGCCCGCCGATGGCGAACAGCGCGATCAGGACGTTCTTGACGTACCACGGGTCGGCGAACAGCGGCGACGTGGCGACGAGGTCGGGGATCGTCGTCAGTCCGAGGACACCACCCAGAACGATGCCCGAGACGCCGCCGGTCAGGCCGTCGGGAAGCCCGACCGCCGCGGGCCGGAAGACGCCGTAGACGACGGCCCCGCCGGCGATCCCCACGAAGAGCCCGACGAGGGCATCGCGGGTGTACCACGCGAGCGAGATGGCGAGCAGCGCGGGCAGCAACGACCAGGGACCGGCGGCGATGCTTTCGAGCGGCATGACCACTACGACCGAGGGGAGGCGTAAAAAACTGTAGCGCCATCCTGCGTTTTCGGGTGGCGGTTCAGAGGACGGCCCCGGCGGCGTACGCGACCGAGGAGCCGACCATCAACACGACGAGAGTCAGCGCGATCCACTGTTGTCGATCCATTGGATGGGGGTTACGGGCCGGGGGATTAGTCGGTTTCGGCGGTCGCCGGTAGGACGTGGAGCCCCGCGCGGCTCTTCAGCACCCGGACGGTGTCAGCTGCGGGGTCGAGGTAGTCGGGCCGCGGGACCGTCTCCGCGGCGTAGGTCTCGGGGTCGAGCACCTGAACCGCGTTGTCGTCCTCGACGGTCACGAGGGTGGTTTCGGTCGCCTCCATCGCCCGCCCAAGCCGGCGCGCGTCGGGCGCGATGCCGTCCTCGAAGTCGGCCTCGTAGTGCTCGCCAGTCGTGACTCTGGTTCCTTTGAGGTTGCCGTGAGCGCTCTCGACCAGTACCGGACCGTCGTCGTCGACGTCGATGACGTCGCCCGGTGTGAACTCCGGCAGGCGGACGGCGTAGGTGACCCGATAGACCTCGTCCCCGTCCTCGTCTTCCGTGACCAGCGTCGCGGATTCGTCGACCGTGCCCCCGAACCGTCGGACGACCCGGTCGGCGACCGCGCGGCCGATCTGGGTGGTCGAGACCCGCGCGTCGAGCCCGTCGCCGGTCTCCTTGATCTCGGTGACGAACGCGTTGCGGTCGCCGGCGGCCTCGCGCTCGCCGACGTACTCGTTGATTATCTCCCGTGCACCCGTGAGCTCGGCGTCGGTCGGGGTCCGGCCCGCTCCCCGAACCTGGATCGTGCTGGCGTAGTAATCGCCCGCGATCCGGCCACAGCGGGTGCAGGTACCCCGCGAGATCAACACCGGCACCGTGACCTCGCGCTCGACCGGCTGGTCGCGGACGGTCGCCGAGAGGGTACAGTGCATCCGGACGGTGTTCTGGTCGACCTGTTCGGGGACGACGCCCCACGAGAACTCCTCGGCGTCGACGTGGACTTCGAGGGCCTCGGTGACCTCGTCGACGGCGACGTCGGTGTAGTCGCGCGCGCCGACGTCGACCCAGCGTTTCCCGCGTTTGACCGCGCCGCAGGTCGCACACACCGCGACCTCGATCCGGTCGGGTGCGTCGACCAGCGAGAACTCGTCGAAATAACAGTCGAGGCAGAGGGGCGTGCGCCCGCTGGCCTCCCCCGGCGACTCGACGGGGTCGCCACACCGGGGGCAGAAAACGCGTGATTCGCTCATGGCTCCCCTGGGAGGCGGCGGCGGTTAAGCCGTCTGACTCGCCCCACGAAGACCGGTCGCCGGCGTTGTCGTTCTTTTGGTTCCGGAGGACGAGACGCCGGAGCGATGGAGATTTACGATTTGAGCCCGAATGATTCGGCATATGAAATGGAAAGCGGACCGGGGTCTCCAGGCCCGCATGGGGCTGACGATGATCCTGTTGCTCGTGTTGTACGTCGTCTTCATCGGCGTTCTCGCCTACATGGGCGTTGGCACGTTCATGTTGATCCTCATCATGGCGGTGTTCATGGGCGGGCAGTTCTTCTTCAGCGACAAACTCGCCCTCCGGAGCATGGGGGCCCACGAGGTCAGCGAGGAGGAGTACCCCGAACTCCACGCCACGGTGGGCCGGCTCGCCCAGCAGGCCGACCTCCCGAAACCCACGATCGCGGTCGCGAACTCGCGAGTCCCGAACGCGTTCGCGACGGGCCGCTCGCCGGGAAGCGCGACGGTCTGTGCCACCACCGGGATCATGAACACCCTCGACCGTGAGGAGCTGGAGGGCGTGCTGGCCCACGAGCTCGCCCACGTCAAGAACCGCGACGTGATGGTGATGACCATCGCGACGTTCCTCTCGACGCTCGCGTTCATGATCGTGCGCTGGGGCTTCCTGTTCGGCGGTGGCGGCAACCGCGACCAGGGCGGCGCGCCGATCATCGTCGCGGTGCTGGTCTCGCTCGTGGTCGGTGTGGTGTCGTTCCTGCTCATCCGCGTGCTCTCGCGCTACCGCGAGTACGCCGCCGACCGGGGCGGCGCGATGATCACCGGCCGGCCGTCGGCGCTGGCCTCGGCGCTGATGAAGATCGACAACGGGATGGCCCGCGTTCCGGACGACGACCTCCGCACGCAGGCCGACATGAACGCGTTCTTCATCATCCCGATCAAGAGCGGCGCGATCGGCAAGCTCCTCTCGACGCACCCCTCGACCGAGAACCGGATCGAGCGCCTCCGCGAGATGGAGAAGGAACTCGAAACCGCCTGAACTCCCGTCTCCACCCGAACCACACGTTGCTTGTGCCCTCGTTGTACGGTTTTCCGCGCTGATCCTGACCTAACTGAGAGGCCACACCTCGTGTCGGTGTTCCCGGCCGCCACGCTGTACCGCACCGATCCCGATCCAACCGAGCGGTCATTCCTTATCTACCGCACTAATCCCGATCCAACTGAGAGACCGGCCCCTCATGTCGGTGTTTTCGGCCGTCACGCTGTACCGCACTAATCCCGATCCAACTGAGAGACCGCACAGCACCGCCCCGCGACAGCCACACGCCTCCCCAGCCGATTCGTTCGCTCCACTCGCGTTCGCTCGTTTCGCTCACTCATCCCTCGCACGGCGTCCGCGGTCGCGCGCTCACGTCCGTTCGCGCACGACCACGAGCGCGCGCCACCAGGTCTGATTCGGATCGCGACACGGCACTCGCGATGTGGGTCGCGTCGTATCGCTTCGGGTTTTTATTCCCGGCGCGACAAACCGGGCTATGGGACTGCTCGACGGACTTCGGTCGGCGCTCGGGATGAGTGCGGAGACGAGCGCGACGCGCGACGCCGACCCCGACGACCTCTTCGGGATGAGCACGGCCTACCTCACGATGGAGGCCGACCTCGGCTTCGAGCCCGCGAACGCGGCGGCGCTCTGCTTTTCGGGCGTCGACAGCACCGACTTCGCCGACGCGGTCGAGGAGGTCGAGGCGATCCTCGACGCCGGCGAGGTCGAGACCGGCACGAAAGCCCGCTTCGTCGACGATTCACACGGCTACCAGTGGGTCGTGCTCTCCGATTCGGACTTCGAGGACCTCGTGACGAGTGTCCACTTCGCCGCCGACACGCTGATCGAACGCGGCTACGGGTCGCGCCTCCTCGCGGCGCTGTTCGGCTTCGAGAAGGGTGGGCCCGTCTACTGGGTCTACTCCTTCCGCCGCGGCGCGTACTACCCGTTCGCCCCGCGCTCGGGCAACGAACGTGATTCGACCGTCGAGTTCAAGCTCGAATCCGTCCTCGACGGCGAACTCACGGTCGAGCCAGAGAAGGAGTACTGGTACCCCCTCTGGCCCGACTCCGGCAGTCATCCCTGGGAGTGATCGACCGAGAGACGCGACTTCCGCCGGGCCGTTTTCACTTTCACTAGCCTGTTAACGAGGCTTTATGACCCAAGCCGCCCAACCCGAGTGTATGGCAGCAACAGCGGATCTCGAGAGCCTCCCCGGTGTGGGTCCCGCGACCGCCGACAAACTCGTCGAATCGGGTTTCGATTCCTATCAGGGCATCGCGGTCGCGAGCCCCGGCGAGCTCTCGAACACCGCCGACATCGGCGAGAGTACGGCGGCCGACATCATCAACGCCGCACGCGACGCCGCCGACATCGGCGGGTTCGAGACCGGCGCGAACGTCCTCGAACGCCGCGAGCAGATCGGCAAGCTCTCCTGGCAGGTCGACGAGGTCGACGACCTCCTCGGCGGCGGCGTCGAGACCCAGTCGATCACCGAGGTCTACGGCGAGTTCGGCGCGGGGAAGTCCCAGGTCACCCACCAGCTCTCGGTCAACGTCCAGCTGCCGAGCGAGTACGGGGGCCTCGAAGGTAGCGCGATCTTCATCGACAGCGAGGACACCTTCCGCCCCGAGCGGATCGACCAGATGGTGCGCGGCCTGCCCGAAGACGCCATCGCCGGTGCGATGGAGGCCCGCGAGATCGAAGGGGGTCCCAACAGCGAGGAAGCGATGGAGCAGCTCGTCGACTCGATCCTCGACAAGATCCACGTCGCGAAGGCGTTCAACTCGAACCACCAGATCCTACTGGCTCAGAAGGCCCAGGAGATCGCGAGCGAACAGGAGGACACCGACTGGCCCGTCCGCCTCGTCTGCATCGACTCGCTGACCGCACACTTCCGCGCGGAGTACGTCGGTCGTGGTGAACTCGCCCAGCGCCAGCAGAAGCTCAACAAACACCTCCACGACATCGACAAGGTGGGGAACCTCTACAACGCCGCCACCGTCGTCACGAACCAGGTCTCCTCGAACCCCGACTCCTACTTCGGCGACCCGACCCAGCCCATCGGGGGGAACATCCTCGGCCACAAGTCCACCTTCCGGATGTACCTCCGGAAATCGAAGGGCACCAAGCGGATCGTCCGCCTCGTCGACGCCCCGAACCTCGCCGACGGCGAGGCCGTGATGCGCGTCGAGGAGGAGGGGCTGAAGCCCGAGTAACAACGACCTTTTGCTGCGGTCGCTCGCTTCGCTCACGGGTCACTTGGCTCACGGCTTCCTGCGGTCGCCGTTCGCGTCGTGGTCGTTCGAGAGAGCAAAGCTCTCTCGTGATCGTCAAAAGAGTCTCCGACTCTTNACCTCGCGGAGCTTCGCTCCGCTCAGTGACGAAAATCGGAGATTTTCGAACCACCTCCCGGTGGTCGGCCACGCGTTCCCCGTTCGCATCCGAGGTTCTCCCTTCGGTCGAACCTCGCGCCGCTCGCTCCCTGGCAAAATGTCGATCAAAAG
The DNA here is from genome assembly GCF_000336675.1 of Halococcus hamelinensis 100A6. Classification (NCBI taxonomy): domain Archaea; kingdom Methanobacteriati; phylum Methanobacteriota; class Halobacteria; order Halobacteriales; family Halococcaceae; genus Halococcus; species Halococcus hamelinensis. The sequence continues at coordinate 82,158 of NZ_AOMB01000010.1, forward strand.
CGCGTCGGGTTCCCGTTGGTCACCCTCGCGCCCGCTCGCTCACTAACGTTCGCTCGCGGTACAATCACTCCCCACTCCGCACAGCACCGCCTCCGCACCGCCGAAGCCCTCCGCGCGCTCGCTCCGCTCGCGGTGTTCGCTTCGCTCACACCAAGCGCTCTGCCCTTCATCCGCCAGGAGAGCACAGCTCTCCTGAGCCTCGGCTCGCTAACGCTCGCCGAGACGCCAGGAACCGCAGCCACACCGCCACCGCACCACCGACCGCACCCGCATGGCGGCCGCACCGCGACCGCCGCGCGGCGGACCACGCGGCTTTTTGCGGGGCGGCCGTAACTCGCGACGATGAAGGTCGGGATCGTCGCCCGGCGGGGGAACGACCGGGCGGCCGCACTCGCCGACGACACCCGCGACCGACTCCACGAGTCGGGCATCGAGGTGCTGGTCGACGAGGCCACCGCCGACGCGCTCGGGGTCGCGGGCCACGCCGTCACCCGAATGAACGACGCGGACCTCGTGGTCTCGATCGGTGGCGACGGCACCTTCCTCTTCGCCGCCCGTGGCGCGGGCACCACCCCCGTGATGGGCATCAATCTGGGCGAGGTCGGCTTCCTCAACGTCACCGCGCCCGAGAACGCGCTCGCCGAGATCGACCGCGCGGTCGAGCAGGTCCGCGAGACGGGCAACCCCGAGGTCCGAACGGTCCCACGGCTCCGGGCCACCGGTGAAAACGTCTCGCTCCCGCCCGCGCTCAACGAGGTCGTCGTGGCCACCGGACGTGGTCCGGGCCGGGGCGGCGAGTTCGCGGTCGAGGTCGACGGCGACTCCTTCTTCGAGAGCCACGCCGACGGCGTGCTGGTCGCCACCCCGGCCGGGAGCACCGCCTACAGCCTGAGCGAGGGCGGGCCGCTGGTCCATTCGGACGTCCCCGGCCTGATCGTCACCGACATGTGCGCCACCGACCCGCGACCGCCGGCGGTGGTCGACGCCGGCAGCGAGGTCACCGTTCGCGTCACCGACGCACCCGATGCCGTCGTGGTCGGCGACGGCCGGACCCGAAAACCCATCGAGCCGCCCGCCGATCTCACCATCCATGTGGCCGACGAGCCGATGCGGATCGCCGGCCCGCCCCTGGACTTCTTCGGCGCGCTCGACAAGCTCGATTGATACGGCGGAAACGCTAGCGGCTTTCACAACACGTAACCCGCACCGAACCGTTGGCTTAAAGGATGAGCCAGCAGCTGCCGGACGTACAGGCAACCCAACCCGACGTCAGCGTGGGCCTCAACCACGTCGGCGTCACTGGCGTCGAGAAGCTCGTCAAACTCGGCCGTGCCGACGACCGTCCGATCGTCCTGATGGCGGAGTTCGAAGTGTTCGTCGACCTCCCCTCGTGGCGCAAGGGGGCGGACATGAGCCGCAACATGGAGGTCATCGACGAGACCCTCGAAGCCGCGGTGGCCGAACCCGCCTACCGCGTCGAGGACGTCTGTGGCGACGCCGCCGAACGCCTCCTCGAGAAACACGAGTACACCTCCGAGGCCACCGTGAAGATGGAGGCCGAGTACGTCACCCGCGAGCGAACGCCCGCGAGCGACAAGCGGACCCAGTCCACCGCGACCATCATCGCCAGCGCCTGCGCCACCGAGGAGGGCACGACCGAGGAGATCGGGGCTCAGGTCACGGGTATGACGGTCTGTCCGTGCTCACAGGGGATGTCGAACGCCCGCGCCCGCGAGACCCTCGCCGACCTCGGTGTCGACGACGAAACCGTCGCGGAGTTCATCGACCGCGTCCCTCAGGCGGGTCACTCCCAGCGCGGTCACGCCACCCTCCGGATCGAATGCGACGGCGCACCCGGAGTCGACCTCCACGACGTCATCCGGGTCGCGCGCGACTCGATGAGCGCCCACATCTACAACCTCGCCAAGCGGCCCGACGAGGACCACATGACCGAGACCTCCCACGCCAACGCGAAGTTCGTCGAGGACTGCGTGCGCGACATGGCCGACGGCGTCGTGAACGAGTTCCCCGACCTCGCCGACGACGCGGTGGTGACGATGAAACAGTCGAACGACGAGTCGATCCACCAGCACAACGCCCACGCCGAGCGCGTCGCCGAGGTCGGCCAGCTCCGTGCGGAACTGAACGGCGCGGACGTTCCCGGCGACGACTGACCTCCCTGTTTCCGTCAGACGAGCACGACCGCGACCAGCGTCGTGAGCACCGATATCGGGAGTCCGATGGCGACCAGCCGCGGCACCGAGAGGCGCTGGCCCGACCGACGGGCGCGTTCGAGCACGATGAGGGTCGCGGCGCTCGCCACTGGGGTGGCGTTGCCCGCGAGCGTGCTCACCGCCGCGAGCCGGAGCCACTCGGTCTCGCCGACGGTGACGGGTGCGAGCAACAGCACGGCGGGTACGTTGCTCACGACCGCCGAGAGCCCGAACGCCGCGGCCGCCCGCCCGGCGACGCCCGCACCCTCGACGGTGTTCAGGAGCGCCACGAACACAGCGTCGCCGCGGATCGCCCCCGTCAACACGAACAGTCCGACGAACAGTACCAGAACACCCCAGTCGAGCCGTTCGAGGACCTCGTCCGCCGGAACCCGCCGCCCGACTTGGACGGCTCCGAGATGGGTCAGTGCGGTGCCGGCGGCGAGCGCACCCGCGTCGATGTCGGGCAACGCGACGAGCAGGAGCAACGTGCCGACGAGGAAGCCGCCGCCGAGCGCCGCCCAGCCCCGGTCGAACGACGGCTCCGGGACGGGCGGCAGCCGACGGCGGTCGGTGAACGGCACGAGGACGAGGAGGGCGAGCCCGAGACAGACGACCGCCACCGGCGCGAGTCGACGGACGAACTCCCCGGCGGAGACGGCGCTCCGGGCGAGGATGTAGGCGTTCTGGGGGTTGCCGAGCGGCGTGGCGAGGCTCCCGACGTTCGCGCCGACCACGAGTCCGACGCCCGGGAGCGTCGGGTCGGCGTCGGCGGTCGCCGCGGCGTCGAGCACCACCGGGGCCAGCAAGATCACGGTCGCATCGTTGAGTGCGACCGCGCTCAGGCCCGCCGCGAGACATGCCGCACCCAGTGTGAGACGGCGGGTGGTGGCCGCGCGGTTCGCGAGCCCCGCCGCGGCCCAGCCGTATACCCCCGAGGTCGAGAGCGCCTCGACGTGGACCAACATCCCGAACACTAGGAGGAGGGTCGTCGGGTCGACGCTCGCGAACGCGGCCTCGGGGGAGAGCCCACCGAGCGCGACGACGGCGACCGCACCGAGGCCAGCCGTCAGCGCGCGTGAGAGCGGAACCCCTCGAACCCGTGGGACCGCGAGCGCGAGGAAGGTCGCGACCACGACCGCCGCGACGAGCAGGTCGGGGGTGGTCGCGCGGAGCACGTCACCGATGGCCCGCCGGGCACCATCCGTGTTTCCCTCGCTATTCGAGGTCGAGCGGCTCGGCCCTCTCCCACCGGGGTTCGAACTCCGTCATGACCTCACCCGCGAACCCCGCGTCCGCGAGGTCGATCATCGCGAACACCTTCGTGCGGTCGAGCGGGTGGCCGACCTCGATGCAGGTCTCGGCCCCGTCGACCACGGTGAAGGTGTGCTCGACGGCGTCGCTGGTCCGGGTTCTGAACCGTTCGCTCGGCGAGAGCACGCGGGCGTAGCGCTCGCCGACGGTCTCGGGCAACGCGTCGACGAGTTCGGGCCGCATCAACAGCGAGACCTCGACCCCGCGGTCGAGGGCGGCGTCGAGCGCCTCGGCGACCCTGTCCCCCACCGCGTCGACGTCGAACTGGGCCGAGAGCATCGAGGCCACCATCACCACGCTCTCGTCGGCCGACGCGATCCGCTCGACCAGGAGGTCGATGGTGTCCTCGGGCCCCACGGCCGCGGTCCAGAACCGCTCGTCCGTGGACTCGGCCGCGTCGAGGGTCTGACCGAGTTCGTCGACCACCGCCTCGTACTGGTCGGCCTTGGCTTCGAGCTCTTGGTGTCGGTCGTCGAGCAGCCGGTCGAGCGCGGTCTCGGGTTCGACCGCGACGTACTTCTTGGGTCGGCTCGCGTTCTGCGAGCGCGCGAGCCGGTGGGTCTCGATGTTCGCCAGCACGTCGTAGATCCGTCCCATCGGCACCTCGCTCTCGCGCGAGAGCTCCTTCGCGGTCGTGGGGCCGGTGTCGAGCAGCGTCCGATAGACCCGCGCCTCGTACTCCGAGAGCCCGAGATCCCTGAGGCTCGCCATTGATGCGGTGTCCCCTTCCACGGACAAAAACCCATCGTCAGTTTATCCCCTCGGCCCTCGACCGCGGCGCGACCGGGAGGCCGACGCATGAAAAAAGGTTTTGCGTCCGGGGCGAGTACCCGAGGTATGCTGCTCCGGATACTCGGCTTACTTCTCCTGATCCCGCTGTTCGATATGGTGGTGCTCGTCGCGGTGGCGACGCTGACGCCGCTCGGCTGGGTCGGCACCGTGGCGCTCGTGGTCCTCACCGCGCTCGTGGGCGGGCTGTTGGTCCGGGCCGAGGGCCGCCACACCATCCGGAAGATCCAGCGCGACGTCGCGCGCGGCGGCCTGCCGGCCGACGAACTCCTCGACGGCGGACTCCTGATCGCCGCCGGCGTCTCGTTGCTCACCCCGGGGCTCGTGACCGACCTGCTGGGTGTCCTGCTGGTGGTCCCGGTGACGCGGTGGCCGGTCCGGGGCGCGCTCAAACGCTGGCTCATCGTGCCGTATCTCGACCGGAAGACGGGCGGGATCGCGAGCGGCGTGGTCTACGGCGGTGGTTTCCCCGGCGGGACCGAAACCGGCGATACCTACGACGTGGACCCCGAGGAGTACGATGTCAGCGAGGGATCCGGCTGAGGGGTCCCGATACCGAAAAGAAACGCTTACAAACGGCAGGCAGCAATCGTCGTTCCCGGGCCAATAGCTCAGTTAGGTTGAGCGCTCGGCTGATAACCGGGAGGTCCGCGGTTCAAATCCGCGTTGGCCCACTCGTTTTTCATACGGACAGCGGTCGTTGACGCATCTCCTCACCTGTCGGGTTTTCGCTGGCCATCTCAGAGATATACGGTAGTACCCCGGATCCCCAAACCTTGCTGGTGCCTGCTCAACACCGTTCCCTCCGGCCGTCCACTCTCCGATTGCGATGGCACGAGACTTCACCAACGACGACCGAGGAAGCGGCGTGTTCGACCATGCTGGCAACCGAGTCGGGACCGTCGACGACGTCCGGGACGGGAACGCACGCGTCAACACGAACGACAGCGACTCCGGCGTTCTCGACAGCATCAAGGACGCGCTCGGGTGGAACGACGACGACGACACCCACGAGCTCCGGGGCGACGACGTGGACTCGTACGACGACGACGGTGTCCACCTCCGTCGTCTCTAACGCACCTTCCCAACCCACACCGATTTTTTCAGCGGATAGCCACTCACGACCACCCGCGCGTACGTCTCGGGTCGCTTGTCGCCTACACTACCCCTGGGACTTCCCCGCCGTTCGAAGGACGGACGCAGTGAGGGATAGGTGGGCCCTCGAACAACCCTCGCTCAGGCGCGGCAGTCCTCACAGAGGTCGTCCTCCAGGTTCAGCGACGACTTCCCACACAGCTTACAGTATTCGACGACACCCCGTGACGAACCGCCGCTTACCTTCGACATGGATGTTCCATTGCCACCGGACCATGTACCAACTGTGCGGGCAGTATCAAGCAGGTTATAACGGGGTAGTAAAACTTCGTTGAGAGCCATCGCCGCCCTGGATGTCGTCCGGAGCCGGTCCCCGTCGACCCGGACCGCCCCGTGAGTTGGGTCGTCGCTGTCGTCCCACACCCTCGCACGCGCTCGCCCGTTCACTGGCGCTGATCAGGTAATCGAAAAGCTCGAAAGTGAGTGATGCCACGCAACGGGTCGTCCCTTTTGCGAGCTCACTTTCGAGTAGAGGCGATTTCGTTGCCCAAAATAATGAGCTTTGTGGTGGATCGAAACCACGACGCGCCGTTTTCCCTGTTTCTCGTCGGTCTCGCTCACGAAAGGGGAAGTGAGGACGACGACGGATTCGGACTGGATCAGTGGCAGTCTCACTCCCCGCAAGAACGTTCATATTCGTACATAATAAACATCCCGAAGCACCGTGGTCAGTTCAGTCCCGGGGAGGTAGTCGTCGTACGGAAATCGGCCCCGGGAACGGGGTTTCTACCGCACGATGTCGGTGTCGTGAGCCTAGCCCCTCTACACCCGGTCCGCCACCGTCCCGTAGCTTGCTGGTGCGGGGACAACACAGTTTACCCTCCCGTGATTCGACCGAACCATGGCACGGGAGTTCACCGACGACGACCGAGGGAGCACCGTCCTCGACCACGAAGGGACCGAGCTCGGGAGCGTGACCGACGTTCGCGACGGACGAGCTCACGTGAAGACCGACGATACGGCGTCCGAGTCGGGGGTCATCGACGAGATCAAGTCCGCGCTGGGATGGGACGACGGCAACGACACCCACGAGCTTCGTGGCGACGACGTCGAGACGATCAACGACACCGAGGTCCGTCTGAAACGGATGTAGACGACGGCGGCCTCGCTCGACCCATCGTTTTCGAGGGATTCCCCGGCGGCCGAACGGCTCGCCGTCGGCTACGGTCTCGGGTCCGAAGGAAGACAGCAGGGGGTTTCGTTACAGGTGATGCCACGCAACGGGTCTCCCCTCGCTGTCCCGGAGCGCCCCGCGCTCCAGCATATACTTTGCGCTTCGTGAGCATAAGCTTTGTGCGGGACCATCGCACGATTTCGCGGCCGTCCGTCCGTCGAGGGGCCGGATCCGCACCGCTCGACGACCACGGTTCGCTGGACCCGCGGCCGGCTGGGATCACGTGTCACACCGAAACGACGTGGGACGAACCGAACGATTGAGGGCCGTTGGGCCCCGTATCCGAACCATGAACGCCGCTCGACGGCTGCGGGCTCGGGTGACCCCGTCGTGAACATCGACGAACGGGTGCTGTTCGGCGTCGTCCTCGCCGCCGGCGTCGTGATCCCGGGTGCCGCGGACTACGCCCTCTCGATGGCGGGCTACGACACCGTGGGGATGGTGGCCTGGATCGTCGGCTACTTCGGGATGGTGCTCGGCGTGTGGTATCGGTGGATCCGACCGCTGGATCTCACCGGGCCGGTCGAGGAGTGACCCGTCGCGCGGGTCGTAAGTTTGAAGCCGACTACTCACGATCGATTGACGAGGATGTTCACGCCACCGCTCCAGGCGCTCGACAACTTCCTGCTCCAGTACAATCTCGGGCAGGTCCTGGTGTTCGTTTTCGCCATCGCGTTTCTCGTCGGCCTCACCCAGCGCTCGGGCAAACTGCTCGCGATCCAAACCGTGACCTTCGGGTTGCTGTTCGCGCTGGTGCCGAGCATCGACGGCCCGGGCTACTTCCTCTACGTCGGTCTCGGGCTGCTCGTGGTCGCCCCGGTCATGTTCGCGCTCGCGAAGCGATAGCGCCCGCCAGGTCCACACCCCGACCTACTCGCCGTCGAGGACCCGTTCGAGCGCCGCCTCAACACCGTCCAGAACGTCTTCGGGGGCGGCGCTGGCGTCGACCCGGACGAACCGTTCGGGCTCGTAGTCGATGAGTCGTTCGTAGTTCGCGTGGACCGCGGCGAGGTAGCCCGCCTGTTCGAACTTGTTGGTCGCGCCGCTCCGGGCCGCCCCGGTCTCGGGGTCGACGTCGAGGTAGATCGTCAGGTCCGGCGGGCGGGTCCAGGGCTGGTGGACGCCCCGGATATACTCCATGGGCCGCTTCACGACCCCGTCGAGCGCCGCGCCCTGATAGGCGTAGCGCGAATCCGAGTACCGGTCCGAGACCACCAGCTCACCGGCATCGAGCGCGGGCCGCACGGTTCGAGAGAGGTGGGCGGCGTGGTCGGCGGTGTAGAGGAACAGTTCGGCGAGCGGGTCGGCGTCGTCGTCGGCGAGCGAGCGCGCCACGGCCTCCCCGTACCACGAGTCGGTGGTCGGCTCGCGGGTGAACACCGCCTCGGGGTAGCGCTCGTGGAGCGCCTCCCAGACGGTGGTCTTGCCGCTGCCGTCGATGCCTTCGAGCGTGACCAGCATACACCGACTCTCTCCACGGGCGTCTTCAATCATCGGAACTCGCCGCGGTCCCCCGCTCCTCGGCTCCCGCGGCGACCTCCCGAAGGACGAACCCCACCACGACGCCGCCGACGACGAGCCCGGCGGTCAGCGGGCGCTCGACACCGAGCCCCACTGCCATCGAGCCGAGAAAACAGAGCGCGACCGCCGGGAGGACGAGCCCGCCGGGGGCCTCGAACGTCGGCGTCACGTCGGGGCGGTACCGTCGGAGCCCGACGAGTGCGACCACGTTGATGACGTAGGGCACGACCGTGCCGACCAGGGCCGCGAGCACGATCTGGCCGTAGAAGCCGCGGACGAACACGAGGCAGAGCGCCGCCGCCGCGACGACCGCCACGCCGACCACGGGCGTCCCCGTCCGGTCGTCGACCCGGGCGAAGACGGCCGGAAGCAACCCGCGCCGCCCCATCGCGAGCAGCACCCGTGCGGTGCCCGTGATCCCCACGAGCATCGTGGTGAAGACCGCGACGAGCGCCGCGAGCGGCACGAGGTAGTCCCCGACGGCACCGAGCCCCACCGCGCCCGCGAGCACGCTCAGCGGCGCGAAGAACACGGGCGCGTCCGGGGTGATGGTGGCCGTGGGGACCACCGCGACGAAGACGACCATCACGGCGGTGTAGAGCAGCGTGACGACCACCAGCGAGCCGAGGATCGCACGCGGGAGCGTCCACGCGGGTCGTTTCACCTCCTCGGCGCTCGCGGGGATCACCGTCCACGCGCCGTAGGCCGACAGCGCCACCCCCATCGAGCCGAGGAAGCCGAGCGCGTCGCCGGTCAGGAAGGGGGTGAACTCGCCGCCGTCGCCCGCGAACACGCTTCCGAGCCCGGCCCCCACCACCAGCACCAGCACGGCGAGGATGAACGCCGTCAGCACCAGCGTCGTTCGTTTCGTGAGGTCGATCCCCAGCGCGGTGACGACGAAACTCGCCACCACCGCGACCGCCGCGAGCGCCACGGGATGGCTCGCGACCCCGCCGAGCCCCGGGACCTGCCCGAGGTAGGTCGCGACGAACCACGCCGAGACCGAGACCCCGAACACCCAGCCGATCGCATAGCAGACCCCTTCGAGGAACGCGAAGAAGCGCCGGACGACCGGCCGCCTGCCGACCGTCTCGGCGGGGAACACCGCGGGGCCGCCCTGTTCGGGAAACGCCGTCGAGAGTTCGGTGTAACACAGCGCGACCGCTATCATCCCGACCCCGGCGAGGAGCCACGCGAGCACCGCCGCCGGCCCGGTCCGGCCCGCGGTCACCGCGGGGTAGTAGAACACCGCGGGCCCGACCATCCCGCCGACGCTCATCACCAGCAGGTCGCGGAGCCCGACCGTCCGCGCGAACCCGCCCGCCCCGTCGTCCGCTCGTCCTGCCATCGTCCGATCGCGCGTGACGACGACCCATCAGTGTGACGAATTGGGGATGCATGACGAAAACGTGATGAAGGGGGTGGGGTGGACGATGGAACCGAACGGCGGTCGAGCGGTATCGGGCAGCGATCGGACGGGCCGACCCCATCGACGGTAAGTTTAGGGGCGGTCCCCGAGTAGTCGGCCCATGGACGTACTCGTGACCGGCGGCGGCGGTTTCATCGGGCGATATCTCTGCGACGAGCTGGTCGAACGCGGCCACGAGGTGACGGCGCTCTCGCGGGACCCCGACCCGTCGATCTTCGACGAGGACGTCGGGACCGCGGTCGGCGACGTGACGGCCTACGACTCGATCGAGGGGGCGTTCGAGGGTCGCGACTGCGTCGTGAACCTCGTCGCGCTCTCGCCGCTGTTCCAGCCGCCGGGGGACAAGAGCCACGAGGGGGTCCACCTCCGGGGAACCGAGAACGCGATTCGGGCGACCGAGGCCCACGACGTCCCCCGCTTCGTCCAGCAGAGCGCGCTGGGTGCCGATCCGAACGGCCCGACAGCGTACATCCGGGCGAAGGGGCGCGCGGAGAGCGTCGTCCGCGACTCGGATCTCGACTGGACGATATTCCGCCCCTCGGTGGTGTTCGGCGACGGCGGGGAGTTCGTCTCCTTCACGAAGAAGGTCACGCCGCCCTACCTCGCGCCGCTGCCCCGCGGCGGGCGCACCCGCTTCCAGCCCATCTGGGTCGGCGACCTCGTCCCGATGCTCGCCGACGCCGTCGAGGACGACTCCCACGTCGGCGAGACCTACGAGATCGGCGGGCCCGCCGCGCTGACGCTGGCCGACGTCGCCAAACTCGCCTACCGCGCCGAGGGCAAACCCGTCTCGGTCGTCCCCGTGCCGATGGGGCTCACGAAGGTCGGGATGGCCGCCATCGGCCCGGTGCCGTTCGTCCCCTTCGGGCCCGACCAGGCCCGGTCGCTGGAGATGGACAACGTCGTCACCCACAACGACATCGACGCGTTCGGCCGCAGCGAATCGGACCTCACCACGCTCGCGTCGTACCTCAGCGTGCGGTGACCGACCGGCTATGACCGGGCCCCGCACCCCGCGTCAGCTCTCCGTCTGACACCCGTCAGACGCCGTTTTCGGCCCCGAGAGGCCTTCTGGCGCAAGAGTTATCCTTTCGAGCGAGGTTAATTGAGTATCGAGCGGCGGGAACGCAACCGGGCCGCTGCGATGGCCGTCTCGGCGTTGCCGTCGCCATCACCACTCCATGACCCGACCGACACGCGCGCTCCTTCTCGTGGCCGCCCTCGTCGCGGTCGCCGCGCTCGCCACGCCGGGAGCGGCGGTCTCGGCCAGCGCGGACCAGTCCCCGAACGCGACACAGGTCGGCGAGAACGTCACGGCGTCCTACGTCCTCACGGACCTCTACACCGACGCGCCGACGACGTGGCGGCTCAACGCCACCACGGGGCTCGACAACGCGACCTGGACCGTCACGGCCGCCGGGCTCGACCACCGGGTGCTCGCCACCCGGCAGGGTCGGGGCCCGTCGGTCACCGTTCCCGTTCGCGCCGCCCGGAACGTGAGCGAGATCACCGTCTCGGTCACGGGTACCGCCCCGTCGGTCGCGAACTTCACCTACCCCGAACGCGAGCGCTACCGGGTGGTTTCGTTCGCTCGCGAGGGCGGGAACTCCTCGGCGGCGATCGACGACTGGCGCGCGGCCCACTACACCCGATCGAGCCAGTCGGCGCGGACGACGCTCAACACCAGCCGGGCCGCCATCCGCGACAACGGCAGCGACGCGGAGCTCGAAGAGCAGTTCGGCTTCGCGGTGACCGCCTACCGCGCCGGCGAGTTCGACCTCGCGGGGTCGATCGCGGCCGACGCTCGCCAGGACGCGGGTCGGGAGAGCTACCCCATCGGCATGATCTCGGGGCTGTTCCTCGGGGGCATCGTGGCGGTGCTCGGCGGGGCCGGCGTGCGGACCTACCGCAAGCGCTCGGAGGAGGACTCGTGGCGCGACCGCTGAGGATTTGAGGGCCGGTGTGTTTCGGGCGGTATGCGCGTCGTGGTGCCGTTCGCCGTCGACCAGCCGAAGACCCGACTCGGGGAGCTCCTCGCACCCGCCGAGCGCCGCGGGTTCGCGCGCGCGATGCTCCACGACGTCCTCGACGCGCTCGGTGCGGCTGGCCACGACCCGACCGTTCTCGCCACCGCGCCGCTCGACGTCGACGCGCCGACCACCGTCGACGATCGCCCGCTGAGTACGGCGGTCGATGCGGTTCTCGACGACGGACCGGCCGCGGTGGTGATGGCCGACCTCCCGCTCGCGACGCCCCCCGCGCTCTCGAAACTGTTCGACGCCTCGGGCGACGTCGTGCTCGCCCCCGGTCGGGGCGGCGGGACCAACGCGCTCGTCGCCCGCCACCCCGAGTTCCGGACCGACTTCCACGGGACGTCGTATCTCGACCACCGACGGGCGGCCAAGCGGGTCGGCGCGCGCGTCGAGACCGTGGACTCGTTTCGACTCGCGACCGACATCGACGAACCCGCGGACCTCGCCGAGGTGTTGATCCACACGACCGGTGCGGCGCGCGACTGGCTCGTCGACGCCGGCATCGACCTCGCGACGAACGAGACCGGTCGCGTCACGGTTCGTCGCGACCGAATCCGGTGAGATTTGGGACAATCGTTTTTCCGTTGGCTCCCCGACTCGTGGACGCGCGAACGCCATGGTTCGCGCCCGGCGACACCTGACGCCCGCCCGGTGTCATCGCCCTCCACTCGACACCGGGGTCGCGCCGAAGACAGCGCTTTTGCTCGTCCGGCCGGAAGCCGACTCCATGTCCGGGACCCTCGCGAGCGAGTTCGGGTTCTCGGCGCACGAGCGCGACCGGCTCCTGACCACTGGTCCCGCCGACGTCGACCCCGCACCGGCGCTCACCTTCGCGCGCAACGTCTTCGTCCCGCTGACCACCGCCTGTCGCTACACCTGCACCTACTGCACCTACTTCGACCCACCCGGGGAGGCCTCCCTCATGTCCCGCGAGGCCGTCCGCGACGTGCTCGAAACCGGTGTGGACGCGGGCTGTACCGAGGCGCTGTTCACCTTCGGCGACACGCCCGACGACCGCTATACCGAGATCCACGACCAACTCGACGACTGGGGCCACGACTCGATCCACGACTACCTCCACGAGATGTGCGAACTCGCGCTCGACGTCGGGATCCTCCCGCACAGCAACCCCGGCGACCTCACGTGCGAACAGCTGCGCCCCCTCGCCGACGTCAACGCCTCGATGGGCGTGATGCTCGAAACCACTGCCGACGTCGACGCCCACGCCGGGCCTCGAAAGAAGACCCCCGAACAGCGCCTCGCCACCATCCGGGCGGCGGGGGAAGTGGGGATCCCGTTTACGACCGGGATCCTCGTCGGGATCGGCGAGGACTGGTCGGACCGGGCCGAATCCCTGCTCGCGATCCGGGGTCTCCACGAGGAGTACGGTCACATCCAGGAGGTCATCGTCCAGCCGGTGGCGGAGAACGAGCGCTGGCGCGGGCCGACGCCCGACGTCGAGGACCTCCGGCGCGCGGTGGCGATGGCGCGCGCCGCGCTCCCCGCGGAGATATCGGTCCAGGTTCCGCCGAACCTCGCGCCGGTTCGGGAGGTGCTCGACTGCGGGGTCGACGACCTGGGGGGTGTCTCGCCCATCACCGCCGACCACATCAATCCCGACTACGCCTGGCCCGCGCTCCGCGAACTGGAGGACATCGCCGAGTTCGGCGGCGTGCCCCTGGGGGAGCGCCTGCCGACCCACGCGCGCTACGTCGAGGACGGCTGGCTCCCGCCCGCGGTTCAGCGCGCGATCGAGGCCGACGACGCCGCCGGCGAGCGGTATCGGGCGGTCCTGAACGGAGCCACCGCCGTCGACGCGGACTGATCAGTCGTCGGCGGTCGCGGGCGTCGTTCCCGCATCGAACAGCGGCGTGCCGTCGCTCTGCGGCCCGAGTCGCGGGCCGAACGATTCGCTCTCCGGATCGATGTCGCGGATCCGGCGGTAGTCGGTCGAGCGCTCGGCGGGCGTGCGGCCGATGGCGGTGATCATCTCGACGTACTCGGCGAAACTTCGGTACTCGCCGAACTCCCCGCCCGCGCGTTTGGTGATCTCCTCCGAGAGGATGGTCCCCATGAAGTCGTTCGCGCCGCACGAGAGCATCTTGAGCCCCTGCTGGTCGCCGTACTTCACCCAGCTCGACTGGATGTTCTCGATGTTGTCGAGGAACAATCTGGAAACGGCGATCAGGAGTTCGTCCTCGTCGTCCGTGGCACCCGATTCGACGATCCCGCGGTCGTGGAGCGGCGTGTTCGGGTGGATGAAGGACAGCGGCACGAACTCCGTGATGGCTCCCGTTCTGTCCTGGAGGTCGCGAACCTTTTCGAGGTGAAGGATCCGGTGGGCTTCGTTCTCGACGTGGCCGTACATGATCGTCGCGGTCATGTCGAGGCCGACGGTGGCGGCCGCCTCCATCGCGTCGAGCCAGCCCTGGGTGTCGATCTTCCCGGGGCAGATCACGTCGCGGACCTCGTCGACGAGGATCTCGGCGGCGGTACCGGGGGCCGAGGAGAGCCCTGCGTTCTTCAGCCGGCGGTAGACCTCCTCGTAGCTCCAGTCGGTGCCGCGTCTGGCGTGATAGGCCTCCTCGGGGGTCATCGAGTGGAGGTGGATCCCGTCCGTGCTCATCGCGCGCATCTGTTCGAGGTAGGTCCCCGGATCCGTATCGTACTCGTCGGGCGGGCGGTAGTTCACGGTTCGCGCGGCGTTGGCGTGCCCGGCGAGGATCTCGTGGTGTTCGTCGTCGAGCGCGAACGCGGGGTGGAGCCCCGAGACGGAGGTGACCTCGTAGATCCCGCGTTTCGCCGCGGCGCGAACGACCTCGCGCGATTCCGCGGGCGTCTTCGTGAAGCCCGCGTGCTCGGCGGTCGAGTCGGCGCGGAACTTGTGGGAGCTGTCCTTGAAGTTGCAGAACAGGCATCCGGTGTTACACGCGGTGGTGACGTTGTTGTTGAGGTTGGCGACGAACGTCACTCGGTCGCCGACCACCTCCTCGCGGCGGCGGTCGGCGGCTTCGAGCACCGCCTCCTTTCGTTCGGGGTCGATCCCCTCGCTCTCGGTGCCGGTAGTGATGAGTTCGATGCCGTCGGCCACCGTGAGTCGGTCGCCGTCGCGGGCGTTTCGGAGGGCGTTCTCGAAGGACTGGTCGGTTTCGGGGACGTGTTCGAAGTCGAACTCCCCGCGTGATGCGTCGGCCATGCCTAAGCCGCGTCGGCGACGCGTTAAAACCCAGCGGTGGGGCGTATCGGGCGGGGTTCAGGCCGAGCCTTCAGACCCCGAGTTCGCGTGTTTCGTGAGCTCCGTCTCCAGGTCCTCGAAACAGCCGTCGCAGACCATCCGCACCGACTCCTCCTCGCCGCCCGTCGGGGTCTCGTCGATCAGGACCGTTCGACACTGGGGATACTCGCTCGGCGACAGCTCCCGGCCGCACAGCGCACAGTGCGTCCCGATGGTGTCGGTCCCGTCCGACGTGCCGGTCATGACTGGGCCCCCCCGTGCCGCGCCCCGAGCGCCTCCCAGCAGCCCCGACACAGCCGGTAGTCGGTCGCTTCGCTGGTCCCTCGTGAGTCGTGTTCGAGCCGGATACGCCAGTGGGACTCGGCGCGTTCCCCGCACTTGGCACAGAGTGGGTCGGTCATGGTTTGAGAGGAGGTATCACGGTCACGTTCGTGAGCCAGCCGTGATATATGTTTGCTCGCCGGGATGGCAACCGATTAGTTCGCCCCCGGCGACCCCTGACCATGACCAGCGTCAAGGAGTTCCGGGTGGCCGAGCCGGCCACCGACGCGGCCCTCGGCCGGGGACGGTTCGTCTTCACCGACGCCTACTCGGTGTTCGACTGGGGGCGGATGCCCGATACGATCCCCGAGAAGGGCGCGAGCCTCTGTACGATGGGTGCGCACAACTTCGCGCGTCTCGAAGCCGCGGGGATCCCGACCCACTACCGCGGCGTCGTCGCGGACGGCGAGGTCGTCGCGCTCGACGACTGCCACGACGCGCCACGCGAGATGGCGATCGACCTCGCGACGGTGCCCGACCTCCCGGTCGAGGCGGGCGAGTACGACTACGAGGCCTTCCACGCCGCGGCGGGCGAGAACTACCTCATCCCGCTCGAGATCGTCTTCCGGAACGCCGTCCCGGTCGGGTCGAGCCTCCGGGGCCGGCGCGACCCCGAGGACGTGAGTCTCGACACCCACGAGTGGCCCGACGAACCCGTCTCGCTCCCCGAACCCGTCGTCGAGTTCTCGACGAAGTTCGAGGAGACCGACCGCTATCTCACGCGCGAGGAGGCCCAGCGGGTCGCGGGGCGGGCGGCCCTCGACGACTGTGCGGCGGTCGCCCGCGAGGTCAACCGGGTCGTCACCGAGCGGGCGGAGTCGGCCGGGTTCACCCACGAGGACGGCAAGATCGAGTGTCTCTACGCCGACGGCGAGGTCCGGGTCGCCGACGTGGCGGGGACCTTCGACGAGAACCGGTTCGCCTACGACGGCCAGCAGGTCTCGAAGGAGGTCGTCCGCCAGTACCACAAACACGCCCAGCCCGAGTGGGTGGCGGCGGTCGAGGCCGCCAAACGCGAGGCCGACGAGGCCGGCGACCCCGACTGGCGCGGGCGCTGCGAGCGCGACCCCGAACCGCTCGATCCGGGCGTCATCTCGACCGTGAGCCACCTCTACGCCGCGGGCGCGAACGCCTACACCGGTCGCGAGTTCTTCGATGCACCGGCGCTCGACGACGCGGTCGCGGCGGCGCGCGAACTCAACGACTAGCCCGAGGGGTCGGCTCTCGGCGGATCCAGAACGGTTTTCGCTCGCCCCACCCTTCGCCCGCCAATGACCGCCTACACCGCCGTCGTCACGGTCCGGCTGAAGCGGGGGGTGCTCGACCCCGAGGCCGAGACCACCGCCCGGGCGCTCGAACGCCTCGGGTTCGAACTCGAGGACCTCCGGGCCGCCGACCGCTTCGAGGTCGACCTCGCGGCCCCCGACGAGGCCGCGGCCGCCGAACGCGCCGACGCGATGGCCGAGCGCCTGCTCGCCAATCCAACCATCCACGACTACACCGTGGAGGTCGAGTCCCGGTGAGCCCGTTCGCCGGTCCCCGGGAGTGGTCGGCGTGACGGTCACCGTGCTCCGGTTCGGCGGCTCGAACTGCGACCGCGACGCCGTCCGTGCGCTCCGCGACGTGGGCGTCGACGCCGAGCTCGTCTGGCACGAGGACGGTCTCCCCGAGGAGCCCACGGGGATCGTCCTCCCCGGTGGCTTCTCGTACGGCGACTACCTCCGCGCCGGGGCGATGGCGAGCCGCGACCCGGTCATGGCGGAGGTCAGGGCGGCCGCCGAGCGCGGGATCCCGGTGCTCGGGGTCTGCAACGGCGCACAGGTCGGCTGCGAGGCGGGGCTCACGCCCGGTGCGTTCACCACCAACGCGAGCGCGCGCTTCCAGTGTGAACACGTCCACCTCCGTGTCGAGAACGCCGACACGCCGTGGACGCGCGGCTTCGAGGTGGGCGAGGTGATCTCGCTCCCGATCGCCCACGGCGAGGGGCGCTTCGAGATCGCCGACGACCGACTCGACCGGCTCGACGCCGAGGACCGCGTTCTCTTCCGGTACTGTGACGCCGACGGCGAGATCGGTTCGGGCTCGAACCCCAACGGCTCGAAGGGGGCGGTGGCGGGCGTGCTCGGCGACGCCTCGACGGTCGCGGTGTTGATGCCCCACCCCGAGCGCGCGACGCTCCCCGAACTCGGCGGCACCGACGGCCGGATGATCCTTCGCGGGTTCGGTGCGTAGACGGCCAGTTAGGCCGTTTCGCGCGTCCAGAGCAGCAATCGTGTCCACCAGCCCGAGAGCCGAGCCAGCGCGTTGCGGACGTGGAGCGAACCGCAGAGCACCACGATTCCGAGGCCGGCGTACGAACTCCCGCCGTCGGTTTCGAACTCGATCCGAGGGTCGTCCGACCCGGTCGACCGCGGGACGGCGCGCTTTTACCCTCGGCCCGAAAACCACCCGCGAGTGTCGCTCCGAACCATCGTGGACGTCCTGCGACGCGTTCTCGCCCCCGGCGAGAGCCTCTCCGAGCGGGCGGTCACCAGCGGCGTCTGGGTGACGATCACCAACGTCCTCGACCGCTTCCTCCAGCTCGTCATCGTGCTGTTCGTCGCGCGGATCATCGGTCCCGACGACTACGGCGTGATGGCGCTCGCGCTCGTGGTGATGAGCGGGCTGACCCAGCTCTCGCGGCTCGGCATCGACGCCGCGCTGATCCAGCGCGAGGAGGCGAACGTCGACGCCTACCTCGACACCGCCTGGATGATGCAGAACGCTCGCGGGGTGCTGGTCGCCGCGATCCTGTTCCTCGTCGCCCCGTTCATGGCCTCGCCTGCGGTCTTCGACCAGCCCGAGCTCACGCCGGTCCTCCGGGTGCTCGCGCTCTCGCCGCTGCTCTCGGGGCTCCAGAACCCCGGACTCCTGTACCTCAAGAAGGACCTCCGCTTCGACAAGCAGTTCTTCTACACCATCTCCGGTACCGTCTTCTACGTCCTCGTCGCGCTCGGCGTCGCGTTCGTCACCCAGTCGGTCTGGGCGCTGGTGTTCGGGCTCGTCGCGAGCGACTTCGTTCGCCTGATCGCCTCCTACATCGTCGACGACTACCGGCCGTGGCCACGGTTCGACCTGGGCCACGCTCGCGAACTCTTCGGCTACGGGAAGTGGATCTTCGCCTCGGGGGTCGTGCTCTTCCTCATCATGGAGGGCGACGACGCGTTCGTCGGGTGGTATCTCGGCGCGGCGGTGATCGGGCTCTACCAGCTCGGCTACCAGATCTCGAACGCGCCCGCGACCGAGGTGACCCAGACCATCTCCTCGGTGGTCTTTCCGACCTACGCGAAGATGCAAAACGACGAGCGCCAGCTCCGCGACGGCTTCTTCAAGACGGTGCAGCTCACCACCTTCGTCTCGTTCCCGGTCGCGGTCGGCATCGCCGCGGTCGCCCCCACCTTCGTGAACACCTTCCTCACCGAGGAGTGGGGCCCGATGGTCCCGCTCATCCAGCTCCTCGCGGCCTGGGGACTGCTGCGCTCGCTCGGGGCCACCACGGGACCGCTGTTCCAGGCGATCGGCCGGCCCGAGATCGCCACCAAGATCCAGTTCGGCAAACTGGTGATCATCGCGCTCCTGATCTACCCCGCCACCGCGCGGTACGGCGCGGTCGGCACGGCGCTCGTGATCGTCGGTAACTCCCTGGTGTTCTCCGAACCCGTCTCGACGTATCTCGCGGTGCGCATCGTCGACGGAAGCTACGCCGAACTCCTCGGCCTCGTCGCCTATCCCGCCGTCGCGAGCGCCGTGATGGGGCTCGCGGTGTTCGGGGTCCACACTGCCGGCATCGCCACGGGCGTGGTCGAGTTCTGTTTGCTGGTGGTCGTCGGTGCCGCCGTCTACACCGTCTGTGTGGTCGCCTTCGAGGCGTTCTCGGGCTACGACAGCATCCGGCTCTGCCGACGGATGGCCGAGACGATGGTGTCGTGAGACTACTTCCGGACTTCCGCTCGACCGAATTGCGGAGGTCCTGAGCGGCGGACGGGGATCTAAGGGGGATCCGAAAGCGAAACACGCACGCGCCCTCTTCTCGGACCATGTCCACCCTCGACGACGCCCGGGCCGTCATCGCGAACGGCCCGGTCTGTGACGCGTGTCTCGGCCGCGTCTTCGCCGACCGGAGCTTCGGACTCACCAACGACGAACGCGGTCGCGCCCTCCGGATCGCGGCCTGTCTCGACGACGACGAACCCTTCGAGCCGGCCGAGGAGTGCTGGGTCTGTGAGGGCGAGTGTGAGCGCTTCGACGCGTGGGCCGACGAGGTCTGCGAGGCGCTCTCCGGCGTCGAATTTTCGACCTACCAGGTCGGCACCCGCGTCCCGCCCCTGCTCGAAGAGAACGACCGCCTGCTCCGCGAGGACAGCGGGCTCCCCGAGGACGCCGGCGAACGCTTCAAATCCGAGCTCAACCGCGAGGTCGGCAAGCGGGTCGGCGCGCGCACCGGCACGGAGGTCGACTTCGAGCGCCCCGACGTGCTCGCGCTCGTGAACCTCGAACGCGGGCTCGACGCCGGCGGCGTGGACGTCCAGGTCAACCCGGCGTTCGTCTACGGTCGGTACCGCAAGCTCGAACGCGACATTCCCCAGACCGAGTGGCCCTGCCGGGAGTGCGGTGGTGGCGGCACCCAGATGGCCGCCGACGGCGGCACCGAACCCTGCGAGCACTGTGGCGGGTCGGGCTACCTCTACGACGAGAGCGTCGAACAACTCACCGCGCCCGTGGTTCGCGAGGCGATGGACGGCTCCGAGAGCCTCTTCCACGGTGCGGGTCGCGAGGACGTCGACGCCGTCATGCTCGGCACCGGCCGGCCGTTCGTGATCGAGGTCAAACACCCCCAGCACCGCGCGGTCGACACCGAGGCGCTCGAAACCGAGATCAACGAGTTCGCCGACGGGAAGGCCGAGGTCGAGGGCCTCCGGCGTGCGACCCACGAGATGGTCGAGCGCGTGAAGGAGCTCGACGCGAACAAGACCTATTCCATGACCGTCGAGTTCGCCGACCCCGTCGAGGAAAGCGACCTCGAAGCCGCACTCGACGACCTCCGCGGCGCGACGGTCGAGCAGTACACCCCCCAGCGCGTCGACCACCGTCGCGCGGCGCTGACCCGCGAACGCGAGGTCTACGAGACCGAGGGGGCGCTCGACGACCCGTACCACGCCACCGTCGAGGTCAAGGGCGCGGGCGGGCTCTACGTCAAGGAGTTGATGAGCGGCGACGACGGCCGAACGGAGCCGAGCCTCGCCGGCCTGCTCGGGATCGAGAGCGAGGTCACGGCGCTCGACGTTATCGCCGTCGAGGGCGAGGAGGAGGCCTTCGACGACCCCGACTATCTCATCGAGGAATCGGCCGATTGAGCGGGCCGCTGGTGTGTTCACACGGGGATCGAGCGTGCATCACTGTCCAACGACCGCGTCGATAGGGCCGAAGACGACAACCAGCGATTTTCGGATGCGTGATCACGGACGAATCCGGTGCCGACGTGGAACCGACCTCGCCCCTGTTCTCACGGAGCGATGGTCACCCGAGTACCGAGACCGTTAATCCGTCGACGCGCTCGAAGTCGTCGTCCCTCGTCACGAGCGTCGCCCCGACCTCCCGCGCCGCTCCGGCGATCAGCGCGTCGAACGCGGAGAGAATCGCACCCCGCTCTCGGAGCGCCTCCTGTATCTCGGCGGCTTCCTCGGCCATTCCGTCGTCGAACGGTTCGACCGACACCCACTGGAGCCCGAGCCGAACCCCCTCGACGGTCATCTTCGGGGACGGATGCTTCAGCGCACCGTTGAACAGCTCGAACCGCACGACGCTCGTGGTGGAGTACGGCTCGTCCTCGTGCGCTTCCAGGAAATCGATGGTGTACGTCTCGCCCTGGAGGTAGTCCGCGAGAAAACTGGTATCGAAGTGGATCACTCGAACACCCGCTCCTCTCGCTCGGCCGACTCCCGCTCCATCCGCGTGCGCTCCTCGTCGACGACGTCGCTGAACGCCGGCTCGGATTCCCCGGCGAACACCCCGAATCCGGCCCGGACGTCCCCCTCGTTTCGGGTGAGTCGGTCGATGAGGTCGCTGAAGCTCTCGTCCGGCCGTTTCATGGCCTTGAGCCGGTCGTACGACGCCTCCTTGATGGTGATGTTCTTGCTCGCCATACAAGTACGTGTACGTGCATACATGTAGCGCTGGCGGTGGTTCTGCCACCCCGAACGAATCGATTTCGGGGATCCCCGGTGCTGTTTCGGCACCACCGACTCGGAACCGATTTGGTCCCGCCGCGTGAGTTCCGGACATGCGATTCGGCGTCGACGAGGCTGGCCGCGGTCCCGTCCTGGGGTCGTTGTTCGTGGCGTGCGTCCGCGCCGACCCCGCCGACCTTCCCGCCGGCATCGACGACTCGAAACGCCTCTCGCCCGCGCGCCGCGAGGCGCTCGTTGACGACCTCCACGGTGACGACCGGGTTTCGACCGCCGTGGTCGAGGTCACAGCCTCCGAGATCGACGACCCCGAGACCGACATCAACGCGCTCACGATCACGGCGGCGGCCGAAGCGATCGACGACGTGGCCGAGGACGGATTGACTGGGATCGTCGACGCCTGCGACACCGACGCGGCGCGGTTCGGTCGGCGGGTCGTGGTAGCAACGGAAACCGACGTCGAGGTCACGGCCGAACACGGGGCCGACGAGAATCACGACCTCGTCGGCGCGGCGAGCATCGTCGCGAAGGTCGCCCGTGATTCGCACATCGAACGGCTGGCGGACGAGCACGGCCCGCTCGGGAGCGGCTATCCAAGCGATCCGAACACTCGGGAGTTCCTCCGGGAGTACGTCCGTGAACACGGTGAGCTTCCGCCGTTCGCGCGTGCCTCGTGGAAAACCAGTCGGGATGTGTTGGATGCAGCTGCCCAGTCGACGCTTTCGAATTTCTGAATAAGAGTTCGAATAGCACTCGTGCGCCCCGGTTTCTGAGGGTACGCCTTTACTGACCGATAACCGCGAATCCCGATGCAAATGGGAAACCGCACCGCGACCACCACCGCCCCGCGTCAGCCACGAGCCTCCCCAGCCGATTCGCTCACTTCACTCGCTTTCGCTCGTTCCGTTCCCTCATCCCTCGCGCGAGTCGGGTGTCTCCGACGCCCTCCACACGCGCCAACCGCCTTCACACCGCTACAAAGTCCGAAAAATCGGTGATGAACGGATCGAGAGTGCGGATTCAGGTGTCCGTCAGCAGTCGCCGGAGCACGTTCCCGTAGGCCGGGCGGGTGATCAGGACCCCGATGAGCACGCCGACGATGGTGACGATGGCGAAGCCGCGGAGGTCACCCAACGAAAGCACCGCGAGCGGGCTCATCGCGATGATCGTCGTGGCGGCGGCCGCGCCGATGACCCAGAAGGCCCGCCGGAAGCGGCTCTGGAACACCCTCCCGGTCTTGACCTCGCTCTGGAGGATCTCGTCGGCGATGATCACGAGGTCGTCCACACCCGTCCCTATCACCGCGATGAATCCCGCGATGTGCGAGAGGTCGAGCGCCAGCCCGACCGCCGAGGAGAACCCGAGGAGGATGAACACCTCCGCGAGCGCGGTGATCACCATCGGGATCGCCACCCGGAGTTCGCGATAGCGGACGAACACGACCCCCGCGACCGCGAGCACCGCGACCAGCCCCGTGACGAGCGAGAGCCCCTTGAACCGCTGGGCGACGCTCGGCAGGATGTACTGGCTCGTGCCCTGGTCGAAGTTCAGCGGCGCGGGCAGCGCCCCCGCCTGGAGGTCGACCTGGAGGTTCTGTGCCTCCGAGGCGTTCCCTGCCGACGTCTGATAGCCAGGGTCGTTGACGAAGCTTCCGGTGGCGAACTGCCGGGCGAGCCCCTGGGTCACGCTCGCGGCGTAGACCACTTCGCCGTCGCGCACCGTCAGCAGACAGTGCCCGCCCCCGCCCGTCTCGAAGTTACAGGTCCTGACCTGGCCCTGTCGACTGGAGGCGTTCGCGGCGTCGGCGAAGCCGTAGCGCTGCATCGCCTGGGTGAACGGCCGGGCGGCCTGCTCGGTGAGCGTCACCGGCACGATGGGTTGGCCCTGCTGGTCCCGCTGGACGGTCCCAACCGACTGGAAGCCGTCCTGACTCTGGAGGACGGTGACGTTACAGGTGTTCGCTCCACCTTCGCCTCCCCCACCGCCGCTCCCGTTGCCACCGACCGGGCCCTCACAGTACGAGGGGGTCCGGTTCCCCTCGACGGTGAAGTACGCCACCGTCTGGACCTGGCCCTGGTCGGCCACCAGGTCCCTGACTTCCGAGCGGTTCTGGTTCGGGACCTCGATCTGGATGTAACTCTGATCGCCCGAGGACACAGTTTGAACGGTGCCGCCGGTGAGCCCCGACTCGCTGATCTTGTTCTCGAGTACCTCGACGGCGCTCTCGTCGGTCTCCTCGGTCACGCCGGTCCGGATGTCGTCCCGGGTGGTGTTGTAACCGGCCCGCTGGAGCGCGCTCGCGAACTGCCCCTGTGAGACGTTCTCCGAGAACACCTCGACGGTCGCCGACTCGTTGCCCACCCTCACCTGGACGTCGGTCGGCGAGACACCGAGGTCCTCCGCCACCGACCCGGTGAGGTTGGCCTGCTGGTTCGGGGGCACGTTCACGTTCTCGGCGGTGAGACCCACCAGAGGCGCGCGGATTCGAGTGCCACCGGAGAGTTCGAGGCCGAACTGGAGGTTGGTGGGACCGCTCGTGGCGTTCGTCGCGGTGGCGTTGCCGCCGTCGTCGACGCCGAAGCCCGGCACGAACAGCGCCAGCCCGGCGACGACGACGAACACCACGAGCAGGACGATCCGCCAGTTATCGCGTATCATCGTGCGACCCCCTCGTACATGTACCAGCGAAGCAGGCTGACGTTGAGGAGATAGGTGTTCATCAGGTCGGTGATGAGTCCCATCACGAGGATCGTGCCGACCTCCGGCAGGAGCGGGATCCCGAGCACGAAGTCGGAGGCGACGACCGCCATCACCGCCATCGCGGCGATCGAGCTCAGTGTCATCGTCACCCCCGTGCGGCGCGCACGATACGTGCTCTCGTAGAAGTCACCCCGCCGCCGGAGGACGTGGTTGTTGAGCAGGATGTCCGAGTCGACGCTGTAGCCGATCAGCATCAGGAGTGCGGCGACGGTCCCGAGCGAGAGCTTGATCCCGAAGAGGTTCATCAGCGCGAGCGGGATCACGATGTCCGAGAACGCCGAGGCGATCACCGCGATCGAGGGGATGAAGGTCCGAAAGAGCGCGAACACGAGGAGCGCCATCCCGGCGAACGCCGCGATCAGCCCGATGACGCCCGTCTGCTGGGCTCCCGCACCGAAGTTCGCGGAGGTGGCCTGGACGGAGTCCACCTGGTAGCCAGCGGACTGGGCGGCGTTGGTGAGCGCACCGGTGTTCGTCGACTGGAAGGTGACGATGTAGGTGTTGCCGCCCGCGGTCGGCGTGACGGAGGTCGGCTGGGTCGGGAAGGCCTCCTCGATCTGGGTCTGTGAGGCACCGGTCGAGACCTGGACCTCGGTCCCGCCGGTGAAGTCGATGCCGGGGGTCACCGGCGCGCCGGTGGCGAGGAACCAGCCGCCGAGAACACAGAGCGCGAGAACGAGCACCGCCAGCGGAATCGCGGCGAGCTGGCGGTCGGTGTACCGGGTGTAATCGAGGTCCGGTACGTCGAACGCGACCATGCCGTGCGGTGTGCGACGGCTTCGAATAAACTTTCTTATGTCGCGCTCGCCGAGGAGCGCGCCTTCGATCGGTTCAGCGGCGTCGAAGCGCCACCAGTCCGGCCGCGACGACCGCGATCGCCGCCGGCAACGCGCCGAACCCGGGTCCATCCTCCGTCGTGGTTTCGGTTCCGCCGACGACCGCCCCGTCGCTCCCGTTCGTCGCCGTCGACGCGCCGGTCGCCGACGTGGTCGTCTCGGTAGCGGTCGGTGACGGGGTAGCGGTTGCGGTCGTCGTCGGCGTCACGGTGGCGGTCGGTGTCATCGTTGCGGTCGGTGTCGCCGTCGCCGTTCGTGTCGCCGTTTCGGTGCGCGTTGCGGTCGGTGTCGCCGTCTGCGTCGCGGTCGGTGTCGCTGTCGCGGTCGGTGTCGCCGTCCGAGTCACGGGTTCGCCGTTTGCGACCTCACCGAACGAACCCGGACCGACCTCGCGACCGTCGAGGTAGACCCTCGCGTCGCCGTCGAGTCGGAAGCCAGTGATGTTGCCACGAACGAGATAGGCGTCGCCGCCACCGCCGAGGCGACCATCGACCCGACCGTCCGAGACCGTGTCGACGTCGGTGTCGATCGTCACCGCGTCGTCGTCGATGGGCGCGCCGTGGCTCTCACCGCTGCGCTCGACGGTTCCATCGTGGGTGAACGCGTAGGTGACTTTGTCCTCCGCCGACCCGCCGACGATGACCAGCGAGCTGGCTTCCTCCATTCGATCCGACCCGCTTACCGAGACGTTCAGACTGTAGGGAACGAAGCCACCGACCGCTTCCGGGTCGTACTCGGGAACCGGTCGCACGCTGACGTAGTACGTCCGGCTCGCTTCGACGGTCGTGTTCGCGACTGCGACGGTTTTCGATTCCACCCCCGTCTTCCGGGTCTCGTTGCTCCGGAACGGACCGCTTTCGGACGCATCACCGGCATAGTCGACGTTGTACGTCCGACTGACCCGCTCGCCCTCACCATCGAGAACGTCGACGACGAGATTCCCCGGGTTGTCCGTCGGCAGGTCCCCGAGTTCGACGGTGGCGGTGACCTCGCCGTCGGTGGTGGGTTCGACGGCGAAGCGATCGGTGTCGTTGCCCGTGATGGTCCCGTCGACCGGGCCGTCGTCGATCGCGAGCGCACTGTCGGCATCGTCGTTCGGCTCGAACGGGTCCGGGTCCGCGATCCCGATGCCGAAGTCGTACCAGTTACTGCCCTCGATACCACCGCTCCCGTTGACCTTGAAGTAGTAGGTCCCGGTCTCCTCGAGCGTGGTTCCGGTCGTGAAGACGTCCCCGATCCCGGAGCCGGCCGTCGCGACGACCGCCCCGCTCGGACCGTAGAGCGTTCCCTCCGCTGGCGTCATGTCGTAGCGCCCCGATGGGAGGCGACCGGTCCCCTGCGAATAGATGTTTATCGACTGGCCCTCCGTGGCGTCGAACGAGTAGAAGTCCACGTCGGGGTCGGTGACGTTTCCCTCGCCGCCGGCGTCTGGTTGATGCTGCCGGAGATCGTCCCTCCGACGACCCCCTCGTTCCGTCCGGGGATGAGGTCCGTAAGCGGCGTCGCCGTCGAACGGTCGTCGTTGGGTTCGCTGTCGTTGGTCACGCCGTTCCAATCGGTCTGTTGGGCGGCCACCGACCCCAGTTCGTGACTCGGTCGCTGGTCGGGTCCGGCCGCCTGGACGACGCCACCACCGTAGCCCACGCTCGCGACCACCACGATCACCAGGGCGACCTGTAGACTTCGCCGCACGAAAGCGCTCGGAATCCCCATTTCTCTCTCGTCGGTCACGTCATCCTGGCATAAGCTTTCAGGTCCGCCTCCGCCGGTTCAGGGCAGATATCGAACCGAAACCACGCCCGCCTCGGCGTCGCTGCGCACCTCCACGCGGTTCACACCGAGTCGGGCCGCCCGGACCAGCGTCGCCTCGTCGTCGAGCACGTCGGTCACCGCGTCCGCGACCCGTTCCGGGGGAAGCGTGAGCACGTGGATCTCGCCGATACCGGCGCGTTCGCGGGTCGTCACGTCGCCCTCGTCCCCCTCGGTTGCGAGTTCGCGTTCCTGGCTCGTCGGCGGCTCCTCGCTCTCGCCGGTCGTCAGCGGTCGTCGCTCCTCGATATCCACGAGCTCCCACGTGACGCCGAGTTCGTCGTTCGCGACCGTGGCGTCGAGGGCGTCGTTCGCGTCGAGGCCGGGGTTCCCGTCGAGCGTGTGGACCTGGCCGTCGTCGGCGTCCTTCAACACCGCCGACGCCGCGTCGGCGTGGGTCACGAGGAACGTGCTCTGCTTTTCCATGTACGGGGTCCGCGCTCGGCGGGATTGGGTCTTTCAGTTCGAGCTACCGCGCGAGCCGGTGGACGAGCCAGATCAGGACGGCGGCGAGGATCGGGGGGACCAACCCCGCGAGGCTCGGGAGCGCGTAGAGCGCCTCGACGAGGGGTGCAAGCACACCGGTCACGGCTTCCTGGTTTGCGACCGGTACCGCGATGACGAGGCCGACGTAGAGCGACGCGAGGAAGCCGAACCCCGCGAACCCCAGCCACGCGTCGTAGCGCTTTCGGTCGCCCACCCTGCGGTGGCGGCGCGCGACGAGCAACACCGGCGCGAGGAGCGGGCCGACGAGGAACAGCGCGACCACCACGTAGAACGCGCGCGAGAGCGTCAGCGACCCGCCGCGTGCGCCCGCGGTCGCGCCGAACAGCGTGACGAGCGCGAGGGTCATGAAGACGGCCACGAGCACCGCCGCGACCACGCCGAGGACCGCGTAGCTCCTGAAGACCCGCGACCGGCTCGACCGGAACGCGTAGGGGATCGCACCCAGCAACCCGTCGTAGGTCCTCTCGGACGCGTCCGCTCGGGGGCTCCCGTCCGTCGTGCCGCCGTCGGCCGCGTCGGCGTCGTCGCCCGCGCTCGCCTCGACCATGGCGCGATGGAGGGTCCCGAGCGATTAAACGCCGCGGTCGGCAGGGCTTTGTCGTCGGCGTCGTCACTCCCCCTATGAAGATCGATATCGGCAACGCGCTGGCCGACGTCGCCTCCCCTGGCGTCTCCCGCGCGGCCCTCGACCGCCTCGACGACCGCGTCGAGGCCTGTCACGACCGTATCGAGCGCGGCCGCCGGGACGACGAGTTCGGCTACGCGGCGCTGAACCTCCCGGAGACCACCGACCCCGAGGCCATCACGGAGGCGGTCGACCCGGTCGCGGGGGCGGAGTACGTCCTCGTCGTCGGGATCGGCGGCAGCGCGCTCGGCGCGGCCACCCTCGCCGAGGCGCTCGGCGATTCGCGGGTCCTGACCCTCGACAACGTCGACCCCAGGGAGGTGTCGGAGGTGCTCTCGCTGTTGCCGCTCGACGAGACGGTACTGAACGTGGTCTCGCGCTCGGGCACCACCGCCGAGACACTCGCGAACTTCCTCGTGGCCCGCGCGGCCTTCGAGGAGGCGGACGTCGACTGGACCGACCGAACCGTCGTGACGACGGGCGACTCCGGCCCGCTTCGCGACCTCGCCGACGACCACGACCTCCCCGCACTGCGCGTCCCCGACGGCGTGCCGGGACGCTTCTCGGCGCTCTCCTCCGTGGGCCTCGTCCCGCTCGCGGTCCGGGGCCACGACATCGCGCCCATCCTCGACGGCGCGCGCGACGCCGCCGACCTCTCGGGTTCGCTCTACGAGACCCCCGGCTACGCCTACGGCGCGGTCGCGTACGCGCTCGACGCCCGCGGCGCGGCGGTCAACGCCATGCTGCCCTACGCCGAATCCCTCGACTCCTTCGGGGAGTGGTTCGCCCAGCTCTGGGCGGAGAGTTTGGGAAAGGACGGCCTCGGCCAGCTCCCCGCGCGGGCGCTCGGCGCGACCGACCAGCACTCCCAGCTCCAGCGGTATCGGGCGGGGCCGGCGAACACCCTCGTGACGTTCGTCCGACCGCGCGAGCGCACGTCGCTCCCGATCCCCGAGACGGACGTCGACGACCTCGCGTACCTCGGCGGGACGGGCATGGACGACCTCATCGACGCCGAGTTCGAGGCCACCGAGGCCAGCCTCGCGGCGGCGAACCGCCCCTCGGTTCGGGTCGAACTCGACCGCGTGGACGGTCGGGGCATCGGCGAGCTCCTCTACACGATGGAGGTCGCGTGCGTGCTCGCGGGCGAGCTCTACGGAGTCGAGACGTTCACCCAGCCCGCGGTCGAGTGGGGCAAGAACGCCACTCGCGGCCTCATCGGCGAGTCGAACGAGGAGTCGGCGGCGGTCGCGGAGAAGACGCGACTCGTCGTGGAGTGACCAAAGGAGCTATTCGACGCGGCCACCGACCCCCACAGAACGGATGGCGGCAGAACACACCGACGGCACCCGATCCGACCCCCTTCGCTACCTCTCGGCGATCACGACCGCGTTCGGGCTCGTCGTCGCCGGTTTCCTCGTCGCGAACCTCATCGTGGTCCCGCTGGTGCCCGTGCTCTCGGCCTTCGACCTCTCGATCCGGAGCACGCCGGGCTACGTCGGGTCGACGCTCCTCCAGAACGTCGGCTTCGCCGCGGTCGTCTTCGCCTACATACGCTACGCAGACGTCGCCGGCCTCTTCGACGTCCGGTGGCCCTCGCTCTCGCATCCCCGACGTCTCCTTCGTGACCTCGGCTGGGTGCTCGTGGGCTTCGTCCTGCTGGTGGCCGCCTCGCAGGCCGTCTCGATCCTCCTCCAGGGTATCGGCCTCGCGCCCGGCACGAACCGGATCGTGAGCGCGGTCAGGGCGGACCCGACGCTCGCACTCTACCTCATCGCGCTCTCCTTCCTCGCGACCGGTCCCGGCGAGGAGATCCTGTTCCGCGGCGGGGTACAGGGGATCCTCCGCCGGGTGTTCTCGCCCGTGCCGGCGGTCCTGCTTTCGAGCGCCCTCTTCGGGATCGCCCACGCCACCGCCACGATCGCCGCCTCGGGCCTCGCCGGGGCCGGCGGCTACGTGGTCTCGACCTTCCTGCTCGGGCTCATTCTGGGCGGGCTCTACGAGTACACCGACAACCTCCTCGTCCCCGCACTCATTCACGGAGCCTACAACGCCGTCACGTTCGCCCAGCTCTACGCGCTGGAGGCGCTCTCCTTTCACCCCTACTTCTAGAATCGTCGCGAACCCTTACGAGGGGTTCTTCCGGGCGAGGCCGCTGCCACATATCGGACAGCGGTCCCTCCGTTCGTCGAACGTCCGGCCGCAGCCCTGACACTGGAACTCCCACTCACGGGCCTCGGTGATGCCCTCCTGGGCGATGAACTCGACGCGAACATCGAGCCGGTCGGCGACGTTCTGCATCGCGTAGTCGTCGGTTACTAACGTGGCATCGAGTTCGAACGCCGCCGCGACGAGTTTGATGTCCGTCTCGGAGAGTTCGCCGGCGTCGCCGCTCTCGCGCGCGGCGCGCTCGACCCGGCCCACCACGGCCTCCTCGGGCACGTGGATGTACATCCCCGCGCCTTCGAGCGCGTCGTAGCGATAGGAATGCTCGCCTTCGAGCTCCATCCCCACCTCCGGCACCGTCGCGATGTCGTCGCCCGCGTCGTACTCGTTGATGAACGCCGACGAATCGAGTATTTCCATCACCGGTCGACGACGATGTGGTCTTTGACCGCCTGCACGCTTCGGATCGGGACGGCGTATCGGCCCTCGTCGTCGCGCTCGATCTCGACCTGGTCCATCGTCTCGCCCCGCGGCGTGATGATGAGGTTCGCGAGTTCGCCGGTCTCGATGTTCATCGTCACCGTCGAGAGCGTTCCGAGTTCGGTCCCGTCGGACCCGATCACGGCCTTGTCGATCAGGTTCCGCGCGAGTACGTCTGGCATACCCGTCATACCGAAGGCCGGCATTATAAACACCACGGAGGGCGGAGCGGCCGAAACGCGCCACTGACCGGTTGGACGGACACGACGACGTGTTTAACTGGCGTGGCCCGCTCCCCCTAACTACGACTTTCTCGGGTGAATGCAATGTCCGAAACACACACCAACGCGGACGCCGCCGGCGGTACGGCGGAGTCCCTCCGAACCCCGATCGTCGCGGTCCTCGGCCACGTCGACCACGGCAAGACCACGCTCCTCGATAAGATCCGCGGCTCGGCGGTCACCGACGGCGAGGCGGGCGCGATAACCCAGCACATCGGCGCGACCGCCGTGCCCCTCGAAACCGTCTCCGAGCTGGCGGGGAGCCTCGTCGACCCCGACGACTTCGACCTTCCCGGCTTGCTGTTCATCGACACCCCCGGCCACCACTCCTTTTCGACCCTCCGCTCTCGCGGGGGCGCGCTCGCCGACATCGCGATCCTCGTCGTGGACGTCAACGACGGCTTCCAGCCCCAGACCATCGAGGCCCTCGACATCCTCCGACGAACCGAGACCCCGTTCGTGGTCGCGGCGAACAAGATCGACACGGTTCCGGGCTGGAACCCCCAGTCGGACGTGCCGATACAGGAGAGCTACGACGCCCAGTCCGACCGGGCGCGGGCGACCCTCGACGAGAACCTCTACGAACTCATCGGCGAGCTCTCGGACCACGACTTCTCGGCGGACATGTACTGGCGAGTGCAAAACTTCGCCAACAACGTCGGCGTCGTTCCCACGAGCGCCGAAACCGGGGAAGGCGTCCCCGACGTTCTCACCGTTTTGATGGGGCTCTCCCAGCGCTACCTCAAGGACGCGATGGCGATCGACGTCGACGGACCGGGGGCGGGCACGGTCCTAGAGGTCAAAGACCAGAAGGGGTTCGGCACCGCGATCGACGTGGTGCTCTACGACGGTACCGTCAGGTCGGACGACACCATCGTGGTGGGCGCGTCGGGCGACCCGATCGTGACCGACGTTCGGGCGCTGCTCCAGCCCCGGCCGCTCGCCGAGATCAGAACCGAGAGCCGCTTCGAGCAGGTCGACGCGGTGAGCGCGGCGGCGGGGCTCAAGATCGCCGCACCGGAGCTCGACAGCGCGATGGCCGGGGCCCCGGTTCGGGTGGTCCGCGACCAGCCCCGCGAGGAGGTCGTGGCGGCGGTCGAGGAGGAGCTCGCCGCCATCGGCGTCACCACCCAGGAGGAGGGGGTCGTGGTGAAGGCCGACACCCTCGGAAGCCTCGAAGCCGTCGCCGATGCTCTGGAGGAGGCCGAGATCCCGATCGTCCGGGCGGAGGTCGGGGCGGTCGCGCCGCGCGACGTCACAGTGGCGAGCACCGCCGACGAGGAGAAACACGAGACGGTGCTCGCCTTTTCGGTCGACGTCCTCGACAACGCCGCCGACCTAGCCGAGGAGAGCGGCGTCCGGATCTTCGAGAGCGACGTGATCTACCGCCTCGTCGAGGAGTACGACGAGTTCGTCACCGAACGCGAGCGGAGCCAGCAGGACGCCATCCTCGAGAACATCTCGCGGCCCGCGCGCTTCCAGCTCCTCCCCGACCACACCTTCCGACAGAACGACCCGGCGGTGGTCGGCGTCGAGGTCCTGACCGGGACCCTGAAGCGGAACGCGCGCGTCGTCGACTTCTCCGGGTCGGAGCCGAAGCGCATCGGCGAGGTCAACGGCATCCAGGACCAGGGCGAGGACGTCGACCAGGCCCGCAAGGGCGACCGCGTGAGCGTCGCCATCGACGGCCCCACCGTCGGCCGGCAGATCGAGGAGGGCGACGAGCTCTGGGTCGGACTCCCCGAGAAACACGCGAAGGTCCTCGAACAGGAGCTCACGGAGGACATCCCGGCCGACGAGGCCGACGCCCTCCGGATGTACCTCGACAAACACCGCCGGCGCGACCCCTTCTGGGGGAAGTGACGGCTCGTACGCAGTAATAATATTTAATTAGCCGGCGTTCGTGGTGTCGACAACGATGACCCCTCTTCCGCTCCCCGCGACCGCGGAATCGGTCGTCGAGACGGTTCGCGAGCGCCGCCCGACGGTCGCGCCGGCGGACCTCGTCCTGCTCGCGCTCCCCGCCCTCCTCATCGCGGGGTTCGCCGGCGGTGTGGCCTCGCCGCTGGCGATTCCGACGGCCCTCGCCGTGGGCACGCTCCCCGCGCTCGCGACGCTCGGCTACGTGTTGTTCTACGACCCGCCGACCACGGTCTCGGGCTGAAGTCTCGTGGCACGTCCCTCCCGCTATCGTTGAAGACTACTCCGCAGACCGCTGGTCAGTGTCCACTTTTCGATAGTAGTAGAACGCCACGGGAAGCAAGAGTAATCCTATCGCGTACAGCGGGAGATGTGTCGGCTCGGGTGCGACGTCGTATTCCGTGATAACCAACAGCAGGAGCATCACTCCCGTCACGACCATCCCCTTCGTGAAATCGTTCATCGTCGGTCCCAGTATCCTCCTTCGTCGTCCGATTCGGTATCGACTTCGGAGTGCTTACCGCGCGACTGGAACGATGGCGTCCGAGACGGCCTGTTTCACCTGGAGGGCGGCGCTCGCGGCGAGCCCGCGTGCGACCTCGTCGCGGTCGTCGTCGTCGAGCCCCTCGTCGAGGTCGCTGTCGGCCGGGAGGCCCGCGCTGACGGGGTGGCCGATGGGCGGCTGGACCGCGACGGTTCCCTCGGGGCCGTCGCTCCCGGCGACGATCTGCGCGCCGACGACGTACTCGTCGGGGAGGTACTCCCGGGTGCGGGCGACCACGGTGTCGAGGCCCGCCTGGAGCGTCCGGCGTTGCTCGGGCGAGAGCTCCGGCACGTCGGCGTTCGCGCGCCGTCCGGGGTCGGTGTCGGTCGGTTGTCCCGCGTATGGCGTGTTGCCGGTCATGAGAAGAACGCCCTCCCTATTCGTCACGGCCTCAAAAACCCCCCGACTACAGGATCGGCTCGCTCTCGCCGTAGGCTCCGACCACCACCGCGGTGGCGTACGCGTCCGAACGGTGGGGGTCGAGGTCCGTCGCGGTGTCGGCGGTCACCACGCGCTCGTCGACGAACGACCACTCCCGAAGGTCCCGGCCCGCGGTCAGCCCCTCGGTGACGCGGTCGCGGACCGCTTCGGGGTCGGAGCCCGAGGCTTCGTAGAACAGCCCGCGCCCCGTCGCGTCGCGCGTCCAGCCCAGCCCCGCGGACGCGCCGACGTGGGTTTCAGGGTCGTCACCCTCGATCTCGGTCGTCGCCCGTGCCTCCACGACGGTGAGGCGGTTCCCCGCCGGCCCGAGGTCGGGGGCGGTGTCGAGCACCTCGATCCGGCTCTCGGCGGGGACTACCGACGAGACTCGAATCAGGTTGTAGTTGTGGACGCCGGCGTCGGCGAGCGCGGCGTCGTAGGCGGCGAGCGCGGTCGGGCCAGTGCCGGTTCCGGGGACGACCCTGATGGAACTCATGCGGGATGGTCGGCGAAGGGGATCGATGTGGGTTGCGATCTCGGCGGTACCGATCAGTTGAACGCGATCGGCGTGCCGGGCGATTCGTCCTCGGTGACCTTCTCGAAGGCCTCCTCGAAGTCGGCCATCCGGACCTCGGTGCGCTCGTCGCGGATCGCGAACATCCCGGCCTCGGTCGTGAGGCTCTCGATCTCCGCGCCGCTGAACTCCTCGGCCATCTCGGCGAGCGCCTCGAAGTCCACGTCGTCGGCGAGGTTCATCCCACGGGTGTGGATCGCGAAGATCTGCTCGCGACCCTCGATGTCGGGTTTGGGGACCTCGATGAGGCGGTCGAACCGGCCGGGGCGGAGGATAGCCCGGTCGAGCATGTCGTACCGGTTGGTGGCGGCGATGATCGAGACGTCGCCGCGCTCCTCGAAGCCGTCCATCTCACTGAGGAGCTGCATCATCGTCCGCTGGACCTCGGCGTCGCCGGAGGTCTTCGAGTCCGTTCGTTTGGCGGCGACGGCGTCGATCTCGTCGATGAAGATCACGGCGGGCTCGTGCTCGCTCGCCAGCTCGAAGAGGTCACGGACGAGGCGTGCGCCCTCGCCGATGAATTTCCTGACCAGCTCCGAGCCGGCCATCTTGATGAACGTCGCGTCGGTCTCGTTGGCGACGGCCTTGGCGAGCATCGTCTTGCCCGTCCCGGGCGGGCCGTGGAGCAGGACGCCCGTCGGCGGTTCGATCCCGACGGTGTCGAAGCGTTCGGGGTCGATCAGCGGCATCTCGACGGCCTCGCGCACCTCGCGGACCTGGTCGTCGATCCCGCCGATGTCGGCGTACGTAACCGTCGGGCGCTCCTCGACCTCCATCGCCTGTGCGCGGGCGTCGGTCTCGGCCGAGAGGGTGCGCTGGACGCTGAAGGAGTCGTTGACGGCCACCCGGTCGCCGTTGTCGATCTCCTCGCGGAGCGCGGACGCGACGTCGGTGAGCACCTCCTGGTTGTTGCCGTGCTGGCGGACGATCGCGCCGTCGTCGGTGAGCTCCTCGATCGTGGCGACGTAGAGCGAGGAGGTCTTGAGCGCCTCGTTCTCCTCTTGGAGCTGTTCGGCCTCCTCGGCCAGCTCCTCGCGGTTCTCGCGGGCTTCGTCGAGGCGGGCGGCGAGTTCGTCGTGGACCGCCGTCACGTCCTCCAGATGTTCGGCCAGCGCTGCCACTCGTTCCTCACCCGTGAGCTCCGGGTCGAGGTTCAGCCGCGGCCGGTCGGGAAGGGAGGGACTGTGTGACATTCGATGTTCGCCGTAGGCTCCGGTCGTTAAAAGTGGTTTTGGTCGGGGCAGTCAGACGAGGTCCGCGAACTCGGAGAGCGCCTCGTCGTAGGCGCTGAAGGCCGCCTCGATGGGGTCGGCGGTCGTCATGTCGACGCCCGCCCCGCGGAGGAGCTCGATCGGGTAGTCGTGTGAGCCCGACGCGAGGAACTCGCGGTAGGGCTCCGCCGCGTCCTCGCCCTCCTCGCGGATGCCCTCGGCGAGCGCGACCGCCGCCGAGATCCCGGTCGCGTACTGGTAGACGTAGAACGCCCGGTAGAAGTGGGGGATCCGCATCCACTCGCGCGCGATCCGGTCGTCCACGACGGCGGGCTCGTAGAACTCCTCCTTCAATTCGCCGTAGATCGAATCCAGCCGGTCGGGCGTGAGCGCCTCGCCGGCTTCCGAGAGCTCGTGGGTCTTCAGCTCGAACTCCGCGAACATCGTCTGGCGCGCCAGCGTCGACCGGAACCGTTCGAGGTACTCGTTGAGGACGTGTCGACGGAAGTTCTCGTCCTCGACGGTGTCGAGGAGG
>NZ_AOMB01000011.1 GCF_000336675.1 Halococcus hamelinensis 100A6
GTCGACCCACCGGGAGTCGAGGCCTTCGACGACCCGTCCCTGGTACTCCTCGCCGAGCGGCGCGAGCGCCTCGACCACGTGGTCCTTGGCCTCCTCGTAGGTGACCTCCGGGCTCTCGGAGTCGACCATCGGCATGTAGAGGTCCCACATCCGCAGCTCGTCGACCCCGAGGCTCTCGCGTTTCAGGTCGGCGTGGCGGTGGAGCACGTCGAGGTTGTCGTGGACGGTGTCCACGAGGGTGTCGTAGACCTCCGTCGGGATGTTCGCGCCGTCGAGCGCCGCCTCGCGTGCGGTGTCGTAGTGCCGTGCGTTCGCGAGTTTGACGTCGGCCTTCACGCTGTTGCGGTGGGCCGTCCCGACCGAATTCCGTACCGTCTCCCACTCGTCGTAGAACTGCTCGTGGACCTCCCGCCGGAACTCGCGGTCGGGGTTCTTCTGTAGCGTTGTGAAATTGCTCAGCGAGATCTCGACCGCCTCACCGTCGGGGTCCTCGACGGTCGGGAACTCCATGTCGGCGTTCGTGAGCATGTCGTAGACCTCGCTCGCCGCGCCCGTGACCTCCCCGAGGTCGGCCAGCAGCGACTCGACCTCCGCCGAGCGGGTGTGGGGCTTCATCCGGAGCACGTCGTCGAAGTAGTGGTCGTACTCCGCCAACTCGGGAACGTCCTCGGCCATCGCGTCGAGTTCCTCACGGTCGCAGTCCTGGAGCGCGGGCTCGATGAAGCTCGCCGCGCTGGAGGCGTCGGCGGCGAGCGATTGCGAGCGCGCGGTGAGCGCCTGGTACTCCTGGTCCCTGGTGTCCTCGTCCCGGCGCATTCGGGCGTAGGAGGCGACGTTCGCGAGCTTCCGGAAGACCTCCTCGCGGGTTTCGAGGGTCGCGAGCAGGGTCTCGCCGTCCTCGGTCACGCGCCCCTCGTAGGCTTCGAGGTCGGCGAGCGAATCCTCGACGTCGGCGTAGGCTTCCTCCCAGTCCTCGTCGGTCGCGTAGAGGCTCTCCAGATCCCAGGTGTATTCGGTGTCTATCTCGCTGCGTTCGGGAACCGAACTCATGGGTCGAGTTCGGTCGTACTCGAAGTAAGCCTTCGCACATCGGAACCCTCGCCCGGTCGTGGGGTTCGGTCGTTCGGAGCGACAGTTCTTACCGCCCGAGCCACGATCGTCCGGTATGGCAACGACTGGCGTGAAACCGTTCACGGCCTCCCTCGCGGACCTCGACGTCTCGGTGAGCCGAACCGACGCAGCGACCGCCCCGGCCGCGATCGACGACGCGGTCGTCGAACCCGCGATCGGTGCCGCGCTCGACATCGAGGGCGTCTCGCTCGCCGACACCGCCGTCGAGACGGAGCTCACCCCCCGACGGCTCCACGAGGCCGGGACCGGCGTCACCAGGGCCGACCGCGCGGTCGCCGCCTACGGCTCCCTCCTGATCCGCTCGGACGCTGCCGGCACCGAACCCCTGAGCCTCTACCCGCCGAACCACGTCGCCGTCCTGCGCGCGAGCGACGTGTGCGACGACGTCGAGGCCTCCGTCGACCGCCTCGACGAGATCTTCGGGGATGGCGGGTCGGCGGTCTTCGCCACCGGCGCGAGCTCGACGGGCGACATGGGCGCGCTCGTGGAGGGTGTCCACGGCCCGAAACACGTCCACGTCGTCCTCGTGGAGGACCGATGAGTTCCCAGCGCGCCCGCCGACGGAAGGCCGAGCGGATCCGCGGGCTGATGGAGACCGAGGGCGACGCGATCAACGAGAACGTCTCGCGGATGAACCGCGAGCGCTACGCCGCCGCCGAGCGCTTCGAGGCGTACGAGGACCTCCGCGACGAGGCCCGCGAGATCAAGGAGAACGCCATCGCCGACCTCCCCGCGCTCCTCGACACCCTCCGCGAGAGCGTCGAGGCGAACGGCGGCCACCTCTACCTCGCCGAGGACGCCGCCGACGCCAACCGCTATATTACTACCGTCGCCGAATCCGAGAACGCCGACTCGTTGGTGAAGTCGAAGTCGATGACCACCGAGGAGATCGAGGTCAACGAGGCGCTCGAACAGGGAGGCGTGGACGTCTGGGAGACCGACCTCGGGGAGTTCGTGCTTCAGGTCGCCGACGAATCCCCCTCGCACATCGTCGGCCCCTCGCTCCACAAGTCCCGCGAGGAGATAGCGGAGCTGTTCAACGCGGTCTTCGATCCCGAGGAGCCGCTCGAAACCGCCGACGAACTCACCGAGTTCGCCCGGGACTACCTCGGCGAGCGCATCCGCCACGCGGACATCGGGATGACCGGCGCGAACTTCGTGCTCGCCGATTCGGGCACCATCACGCTCGTCACGAACGAGGGGAACGCGCGAAAGAGCGCCGTCACCCCGAACACCCACATCGCCGTGGCGGGCGTCGAGAAGGTCATCCCTGGGGCCGCCGAACTCCAGCCGTTCGTCGACCTGATCTCGAAGAGCGCAACGGGCCAGGACATCTCCCAGTACGTCTCGATGCTGACCCCGCCCGTTGAGACGCCGACGATCGACTTCGACCGGCCCGACGAACCGCTTGGAAGCGGCGACGACGAACGCGACTTCCACCTGGTGCTCATCGACAACGGCCGGCTCGACATGCGCGAGGACGACCAACTCCGCGAGACCCTCTACTGCATCCGGTGTGGCGCGTGCGCCAACTCGTGTGCCAACTTCCAGCACGTCGGCGGCCACGCCTTCGGCGGCGAGACCTACACCGGGGGCATCGCCACCGGCTGGGAGGCCGGCATCGGCGGCGAGGAGGCCGCCGCCGACTTCAACGACCTCTGTACCGGCTGCTCGCGCTGTGTCAACGCCTGCCCGGTCAAGATCGACATTCCGTGGATCAACACCGTCGTCCGGGACCGCCTGAACGCCGACGCCACGCCCTCGGAGTTCGAGTTCCTCGTCGAGGGGCTCACGCCCGACGCGGAGGGAACGGTCGACGTCCAGAAGCGGTTCTTCGGGAACTTCGAGACGCTCGCCAAACTCGGGAGCGCGACCGCGCCGCTCTCGAACTGGGTGACGTCGTTCGGGCTCGCGAGGAAGGCGATGGACCGATTCCTGGGGGTAGCGCCCGAGCGCGACCTCCCCACGTTCCAGCGCGGGACCCTCGTCGACTGGTTCGACTCGCGGCGACCCCGTGCGCCGAACGCGACGGCAAACAGGTCGGTGGTGCTCTACCCCGACGTCTACACCAACTACGTGCTCGTCGAACGCGGGAAGGCCGCCGTCCGCACCCTCGAAGCCCTCGGGGTGCACGTCGAACTCTGTCCGCCTGTGGAGAGCGGGCGCGCGCCGCTCTCCCAGGGGATGATCGCGACCGCCACCGACCACGCCGAGGCGCTGGCCGCGGAGCTTGACCCCTACCTCGATGCCGACTTCGACGTGGTCGCCATCGAACCCTCGGACCTCGCGATGTTCCGGCGCGAGTACGAGAAGCTCGTGCCCGACGACTACGACCGGATCTCGACGAACAGCTACGACGTCCTCGAATACGTCTACGGGTTGCTCGCCGACGGCGCGAGTGAGGACGCCCTCGCCGCGCCGACGACGCCGGTGGCCTACCACAGCCACTGCCAGCAGCGCACCCTCGGGCTCGAAACCTACACCGAGGCGGTGTTCGACGAACTCGGCTTCGACGTCGAGACCTCCGAGATCGAGTGCTGTGGGATGGCGGGGAGCTTCGGCTACAAATCGGAGTACTACGACCTCTCGATGGACGTCGGGAGCGAACTCGAAGGCGCGTTCGACGACCCGGATCGCCAGCTCGTCGCCAGCGGCACCTCGTGTACCGAACAGCTCGGGGCGATGTTCGAGGCGGGCGTGGTCCACCCGGTCGAACTCATCGCGCCCGACGGCTCCTGAGGGGTTCGAACGGACCGGGCGGTGCCGGGCTCAGACCGCCTCGACCCGTTCGAAGAGGTACGCGCCGAGCGAGACCATGACCACGGAGGAGACCACGAGCGCACCGAAGTCCACGACCAGTGGGTACGACGACGCCCCGACCAGCGCGCCGCGGAGCCCGTCGACGCCGTAGGTCAGCGGGTTGACCATCGCGACGTACTGGACGACCCGCGGGAGCCCGGAGAGGGGATAGATCGCGCCCGAGAGGAAGAAGAGCGGGAAGACGACGAACTGGACGATGAGGCCGAACCCCTCGCTGTCGGAGAACTGCGAGGCGAGCACGATCCCGAACCCGACGAACGTGAGGGCGATCAACACCAGAAACACCGCCGCGAGCGGGACCGAGAGCCAGCCCGTGACCTCGAACCCGAGCGGTATCGACACCACGAGGATCAGCGCGGCCTGGACGATCGCGGTGGTCGAGCCGCCCGCGGTGCGTCCCAGCACGATCGAGGTCCGGCTGACCGGCGCGACGAGGATCTCCTTCAGAAAGCCCACGTCCTGGTCCGAGAGGATCGCGAGGCCCGCGAACGAGGCCCCGAACAGCATCGAGAAGCCGAGGATCCCCGGCACCAGATACTCGATGTAGTCGATACCCGCCGGGAGGCCGGGGATCGCCGCGCCGTCGAGGCCGAACCCGAGGAAGACGAGGAACAACAGCGGCATCGCGAGCGAGCCCACGATCCGTGAGGGGGTTCTGAGGAACCGCTTGACGTCCCGGAGCCAGAGCCCGTAGATCCCGAGGGGGTCGACTAGCCTCATTCGCCCGCCTCCGCGACCGCCGTCCGCCGCTCGTCGCTCGACGCGTCGTCGGCTTCGTCACCCGTCCCGCCGTCGGCTTCGCGCTCGGCGATCGTGCTCCCCGTGAGCGAGAGGAAGACGTTTTCGAGGCTTGGTTTCCTGAGGTCGACCGACGTGATCGTCGCGCCCGCGTCGTCGGCGAGGCGAACGAGGTCGACGATCCGGGTCTCGCCGTGGGCGAGCGTGACGTCGACGCCGTCGTCGGTCGGGGTATAGTCCCGGACCCAGGCTCGGCCATCGAGCCGGTCGCGAAACGCCGTCGACGTCCCCTCGATACCGAGCGCGACGACGTCGCCACCCAGCCCGTCCCGCAGGTTCTCGGGCGTGTCCAGCGCCACGAGGCTCCCCTCGTCGAAGATCCCCACGCGGTCACACAGCGCGTCGGCCTCCTCCATGTAGTGGGTGGTGAGCACGATCGTCACGCCCGACTCCTCGTTCATCCGACGGATGTACTCCCAGGTGTCCCGCCGGGTGCGGGCGTCGAGCCCGACGGTGGGTTCGTCGAGGAAGAGGACGGCGGGTTCGTGGAGCAACCCGCGACCGATCTCGAGGCGGCGCTGCATCCCGCCCGAGTACTCGCCGACCGGTCGGTCGCCTTCCTCAGCGAGGTCCACGAGGTCGAGCACCTCGGGGATCCGCGCGTCGCGTTCGGCCTTCCGCTGGCCGTACAGCCTGGCGTGAAACGCGAGGTTCTCTACGCCCGTGAGCTCCTCGTCGAGCGCGGGTTCCTGAAAGACGATCCCCAGGCTGTCCCGCACCGCACCGGTCTCGTCTCGAATGTCGTGGCCGTTGACACGCGCGGTTCCGGACGTGGGCCCGAGCAACGTTACCAGCATGTTGATCAGGGTGGACTTCCCCGCGCCGTTCGGCCCGATCAGCCCGAACAATTCGCCCTCGGCCACCGAGAACGAGAGGTCGTCGACCGCCGTGACCGACCCGAACTCCTTGGTGAGTTCGTCGATGCGTATCGCGTCCATCGTCGACGTTAACTGAACGGTCAGTCTCCATAAGCTCTCCGCCCGGTCAGCCCGTGAACCCGAGCAGCGACTCGGTGGGCGAAAGGTTGATTTGTAACTAACTGTTCAGTCAACGTGATGGAAACCCGCTCGAAGAAACGGCCGTGGCTCGCGGCGGTCCTCGGGGCGGCGGTGCCCGCGCTCGGCCACCTCTACCTCCGTCGCTGGCTCCGTGCGCTCGGCTGGATCGGGCTGACGCTGCTCTCGACCGCGTTCGTCCCCGACGCGACGCTCGACGCGCTGCTGTCGGGCGGTTCGTTCGCGTGGTTCGACGCCACACCCCTCCTCGTCGTGAGCGCGCTCAGCGTGTTCGACGCCTACCGGATCGCGGTCGTCGACAACTACCTGCTTCAGCTCCGAACTGGCACCGCCGACGGTGAGATAGCGGTCTGCCCCGAGTGTGGGCGGGACGTCGACGACGACCTCGCGTTCTGTCGGTGGTGTGCCGAACCACTCGACGAGCCGGGTTCCGGACCGACTCAGTGAAGGAAAACCCTTTTCGACACTGAACGGCTATTCAGTAGCCATGGCCGCAGACGGCGACGTCGACCAACGCTCGGAGACCCAGCGCGCCATCGTGGAGGCGACCTACGCCGCGCTCCAGACGCACGGGTACGCCGACCTCACGATCCAGACGATCGCCGACGAGTTCGAGAAGAGCAAGTCGTTGCTCTACTATCACTACGACACCAAGGACGGCCTCCTCATCGACGTGCTGAAGGACGGCCTCGACCGGTTCGCGACGAGGAACGCGGTCGACCCGGACGCCACCCCGCGCGAACAGCTCGAAACGTTCCTCGACCGGTCCCTGCCCGCGACGCTCGACGACGAGACGCGCGCGTTCCGGCTCACCATCTTCGAACTCCGCTCGCAGGCCCCGATGAACGAGGCCTACCGCGAACAGTTCGCCCGCGCCGACCGGCTGCTCTACGAGACCCTCGTCGAGATCCTCGAACGCGGTATCGAGACCGGCGACTTCCGGGACGTCGACCCGGCGTACACAACCGACCTCCTCCTCTCGCTCACCGACGGCGGCATGACGCGCCACCTCGTGACGTCGGACGACGCGAGGGTGGCGGCCCGCGACACCCTCGACACCTACGTCGAATCGACCCTCCTCGCGGACTGAGCCCGCCGATTCCCGCGACCGCAACGCACCTCCCGTTCGGGCACGCACGGTCGCCATGGTTTCCGAGGACATCGACGCGGCGCTCGGGGCGGCGTGGCACGACGACTTCCCGTGGGACTTCCTCACCCGTCTCTGTGCGCTCGACGACCGCCTCGGCGGCGGCCCCGGCGAGCGCCGTGCGGGTCGGCTCGTCGCGGACGAACTCGACGCGCTCGGCCTCGACCCCCGAATCGAGCCGTTCGGGATGCGCCGCTGGACCCGCGGTCGGACCGAGTTCGCCGTCCACCCACCCG
The DNA here is from genome assembly GCF_000336675.1 of Halococcus hamelinensis 100A6. Lineage (NCBI taxonomy): Archaea > Methanobacteriati > Methanobacteriota > Halobacteria > Halobacteriales > Halococcaceae > Halococcus > Halococcus hamelinensis. Next base: position 7,149 of record NZ_AOMB01000011.1, read on the forward strand.
ACGCGAGCGGTCGGGAGTTCGAGGCGGTCGCGCTCCCGTACTCGCCCGCCGCCGACCTCCGCGCGCCGCTCGTCGACGTGGGCTACGGCACCCCCGCCGAGGTCGAGGCGGCCGCCGTTCAGGGGAAGATCGCCGTTGCGAGCACCGACTCGCCGGCGGGCGAGCGCCACACCCACCGGATGGAGAAGCTCGGTCACGCCGCGGCGGCCGGCGCACGAGGGTTCGTCTTCCACAACCACGTCCGGGGCCAGCTGCCGCCTACCGGCGCGCTCCAGTTCGGCCACGAGGCCCCGATCCCCGGCGTCGGGGTGAGCCACGAAACCGGCGCGTGGCTCCGGGAGTACGCGGCCGGTGCGGAAGCGGGCCTTCGAGTCGACGCGACCACCGACGACGGCGAGAGTCGGAACGTGGTGGCCGAGCTCGGTCCCGAGTCGGACTCGGAAGTCCTCGTGATGGCCCACTACGACGCCCACGACGTCGGCGAAGGGGCGCTCGACAACGGCTGTGGCGTCGCGGTCGCGCTCGCCGCGACGCGCCTCCTCACCGGGCTCGACCTCGGCTCTCGGGTCCGGGTCGCGGCGGTCGGCTGTGAGGAGCTCGGGCTGCTCGGGAGCGCGGCGCTCGCCGACTCCCTCGACCTCGACCGCGTGAAAGCGGTCGTCAACGTCGACGGCGCGGGCCGGTTCCGGAACCTCCGGGCGCTCACCCACACCGCCGAGGCGATGGCGGACGCCGCGGAGCGCGTCGCAGACGACACCGGCCAACCGATCGAGACGGCCGAGGGACCACACCCCTACAGCGACCACTGGCCGTTTCTCAGGCGGGGGATCCCGGCGCTCCAGCTCCACAGCCAGGCACCGGATGGTGGCGGGGAGTGGGACCGTGGGTTCACCCACACCCGTGCCGACACCCGCGACAAGGTCGACCCGCGGAACCTCCGGACACACGCCATGCTCGCCGCGCTCCTCGTGCGCGACCTCACGACGACCGATCCTCGACCCATCGACACCGACGAACTCCGGGAAACGCTCCGCGAGGCGGGGGCCGAGCCCGGGATGCGCGCGGCCGAGGTCTGGCCCCCCGACTGGGACTAGCCGATCCGGCCGCCGACCTCGCCCGCCGCTCGCGCGGCGGTCGTGGCCGCGACCCGCTTTCCCTCGAAGACCTCGCGCGCGCTCGTCGCGGCCGCCTCGTCGACCTCGAAATCGAGGTCGGGATACTCGACGTCGGTCAGGACCAGCCCCGCCGCTGGCGCAGGGCCGATGCCCTCCGGCCCGTCGAGCGGTTCGGGCGCGAGCACCCGGTCGACTTTCGCGAGCGGCGCTTCGCCGGTCGCAACCGCTCGAACGAGCGCCCCGACCCGCCGAACGAGGTTCCGCGAGAAGCCGCCCGCCCGCACGGTCAGCACCAGGAACTCGCCGTCGGGCTCCACCCTCACGTCGAGCGCCCGGACGGTGTTGCGGTCGTCGGTCGTGAGGTCGTGGAAGTCGTGTTCGCCAGCGAGGCGGTCGCACGCCTCGCCGGCCCGGCCGACGTCGGCGGCGGGCGCGTGGAGGTGGTAGGTGTAGGTCCGTGAGGCCGCGTCGTGGGTGGCGTGGAAACCAGGGGGCGCGTCGGCGTGCGCCCACGCCCGGACCGACTCCGGGAGTTCGCTGTTCAGCGCCCGCGGCACGAGCCAGTCGGGGGCATCGAACGCGACGGTCTGGGCGACCGCCGACACTCGACGGTCGGTGCGGCCCGCGGCGGCGTAGCCCGACGGTTTGTCGGCGGTCGCGTCGAGCACGCCGAGTTCGCGGAGCGCATCGAACATCGTGTCCTCGACCGTCGGGACCGTCGGCTGGCGCTGGAACCCGTGGTAGGGCCGGCCGTCGTAGGCCACCCGGAACGCGCGCATAGGTGGGGGTCGGTCGCGGGGGTCTTCGGTGCGTCGACCGCCGGTGCCGAAGCGTTGATACACGACTACACGCTACCCTCCGCTGACTGTATGTTCCAGCGAACGCACTTCGAATCGAGACCGTCGTCCGGCGAGGACGGGCGGTCGAGCCGACTGCGAACGGGCCCGGGCGACTCGTGAGTACGATACCCGACCGACTCGGCATCAAGCGCGAGGTGCTCGCGCTCGCGATCGCCCGGATGGCCGACTCGGTCGGCAACTCGTTTCTGATCGTCGTCCTCCCCCTCTACATCTCGAGCGGCGTCATCACGGGTGGGGCCGGCGGTCTCGGCGTCTCGCTGATCACCGGAGTCATCCTCGCGGCGTTCGGCTTCTTCAACAGCGCGCTCCAGCCGTTCGCCGGCCGTATCTCCGACCGCCTCGGCAAGCGAAAGGTGTTCGTGCTGTTCGGGCTCGTCGTGCTCGCGGTCGCGAACTTCACTTACTCGCTGGCGTCGAGCTACTGGATGCTGCTCGCGATCCGGGCGGCCCAGGGGATCGGCGTCGCCTTCACGATCGTCGCGACGATCGCGCTGGTGAACGAACTCGCCGACGACACGAGCCGTGGCGGGAACATGGGGACGTTCAACACCTTCCGGCTGCTCGGCTTCGGGGCCGGCCCGATCGCCGCCGGAACGGTGGTCCACGCCGGCCCGTACTCGGTGTTCGGGGTCTCGGTGACGGGCTTCGACGCCGCCTTCTACATCGCGTCGGTCTCGGCGGCCGTGAGCATCGTGCTCGTGACGCTGCTCGTGGAGGACTCCGACGTCGAACCCGCCGACGGCTCCGAGGACACCTCGATAGCGGTTCTGGACCACGAGGGCGACGGGGTTCTCGACCCGGTGTTCACCCTCGGGGTCGCCTCGCTGTTCATGGCGATCGGGATCGCGCTGCTCTCGGCGATCGAACCACAGGTCAACGAACGCCTCGGCCAGACTGCCCAGCTCTTCGGCGTCGAGTTCGCGGCGTTCGTGCTGGTGCAGGTGCTGGTCCAAGCCCCGATCGGGAGCGCGAGCGACCGCATCGGCCGCAAGCCGTTCATCCTCGCCGGGCTCGCGATACTCGTGCCGGCCACCCTCGCCCAGGGGCTCGTGACCCAGCCCTGGGAGATGATCGTCGCGCGGGCGACCCAAGGCCTCGCGGGGGCGGCGGTGTTCGCGCCGGCGCTCGCGCTCGCGGGCGACCTCGCGCGGAAGGGGGCGTCCGGTACCCAGCTCTCGGTGCTCACGATGTCGTTCGGCCTCGGCACCGCGATCGGACCACTCTCCTCTGGCTTTCTCGTGCGCTTTGGTTACCCCGCACCGTTCGTCTTCGGCGCGGCGCTCGCGGTGGTCGGGCTCGTACTGGTCTACAGCCAGGTCGAGGAGACCGTCGGCCCCGGCGTGGGCGAGTCAACCGCGGACGGACAGCCGACGGCACAGGACTGAGCTCGACCCCGCCGACCGGTCGTCCGCCACGCATCGCCCGCGACCACCACCGCTCACCGTAGCTCGACGGTCCGTTCGTCGGCGTCGACCACCATCTCCGCCCCGAGCGCCAGCGGGAGGACCGGCACGGTGTGGCCGAAATCCAGGTCGAAGACGACCGGCAGGTCCGCGTCGTACGCCTCGAGCGAGCGCGTGATCGTCTCGCGCTGTTCGTGTCGGTAGGCGGTGCGCTCTTCGAGCGGACCGCCGGGGGTCTCGGGTTTGCCCACCACGAGGCCGCCGAGGCTGTCGAGCAGCCCCCGCTCGCCGAGCACGCCGAAGAACCGCTCGATCTCCGCCGGCAACGGCGTCTCGCCCGAGGTCTCGACCGCGAGGACGTCGCCGGGCTCCACGACCGCCGGGAAGGGGCTGTCGTCGAGCATCAACTGGGTTTCGAGCATCTCGAAGCAGCCACCGACGACCGTCCCCTCGACCCGTCCGTCGCCGTGCCAGTACCACTCGGGGGCCGAGAACCACGCCCGGGGCTCGGGGTCGTGGATGTCGTCGTACTCGTCGGTCCACGACTCGGACGGCGAGAGCTCGCCGAACGGCGTCTCGAACAGCGCGCGCTCGACGGTCTCGCGGGTGTAGGGATGCATCTCGGCGTCCGTCGCGAGGTCGGGGAACGCTTGCCCGCCGTAGAAGGAGACCACGCCGGCGGCACAGCACACGAGGTGGAGGTGGGTGTTGTCGCTGCCGCCGAAGAACCGCGTCGGGTGCTCGCGGATCAGGCCGGTGTCGAGGTGTGGGAGGATCTGGTGGGCGGTGTTGCCGCCCATCACCGACACGATGCCGGCGATACCGTCGTCGGCGAACGCGCGATGGAGGTCCTCGGCACGGGCTCGGGGGTGCTCACGGAGCCACGCCGAATCCCGCCTCGCGGTCTCGAACAGCTCGACGTCGAGCCCGAACGACCGCAGCCGGTCGGCGGCGATCTCGACCGCACCCTCGGGGGCGGCGTGCGAGGTCGCGAGGAACGCGACGGTGTCGCCGGACGTGAGCGCCGGCGGATAGATCCGCTTCGTCATCTCAGGCCAGGTCGTCGTAGGTCGGCCGGTCGTACTCGCCGGGGAACGCCTCGACCGGCACCTCGGTCTGGTCGCCCGACTCCATGTCCTTCACCGTGTACTGTCCCTCCGCGAGGTCCTGCTCGCCCACGATCACCACCGTCTCGGCCTCGATCGAGTCGGCGTACTCCAGTTGGGCCCCGAAGCTCCGGCCCGCGACGTCGGTCTCGGTGACGTGGCCGCGTTCCCGCAACTCGCGGGTGAGTTCGGCGGCCGTCTCGCGGGTGTCGCCGACCTGGAGGACGTAGTAGTCGGTCGTCAGCGCCTCGTCGGGCCAGACGCCGGCGCGCTGGCAGAGCAACGAGAGCGGCGCGAGCCCGAGTGCGACGCCGACCGCGGGCGTAGGCTGGCCGCCGAAGCCCTCGATGAGGTCGTCGTAGCGCCCGCCGCCGAACACCGACCGACCCACTTCGCCCGTCGTGTCGAAGCACTCGAAGACGACGCCAGTGTAGTAATCGAGTCCACGAGCGGTGTCGAGCGAGAGCGTGCAGTACTCGCGCGCGCCGAGGTCGTCGGCGGCCGCGAGCACGGCTTCGAGGTTCGAGACGGCGTTCTCGACCCGCTCGGTTTCGGCGAAAGCCACGAGGTCGTCGAGGTCGTCCTCCTCGGTGTCGAGCAGCGCGTCGAACGACTCGGCCTCGTCGGTCGAGAGGCCCGCGTCCCGGAGGAGGCCGTCGTACTCGTTCGATTCGAGCTTCTCGCGTTTGTCGACCGCGCGGATGGCCGCCTCGGTGTCAACCTCGGGGTCGATGGATTCGAGCACCCCCCCGAGGATGTCGCGGTGGGAGACCCGGAAGTCGAAGTCCTCGCTCGTGAGCCCCAGTTCGACGAGCGCGTCGGCGGCGTAGGCGAGAACCTCGGCGTCCGCCGTCGGCTCCGCGGAGCCGAAGATATCGACGTTGGTCTGGTAGAACTCCCGGAAGCGGCCCTGTTGGACCTGCTCGTACCGCCAGAACGGGCGGGTCGAGACCCACTTGATCGGTTTCGAGAGCGCCTGTTGTTTCGCGACGACCATCCGCGCGACGGTCGGCGTGAGTTCGGGCGTCATCGCCACCTCACGGCCGCCGCGGTCGGTGAAGGCGTAGAGCTCCTCGACGATGTCGTCGCCGGACTTGTCGGTCCAGAGCTCGGCGCGTTCGAGGGCCGGGGTGGCTATCTCGCGGAAGCCGTACCGTCGCGCGGTGTCTTCGAGTTCGTCGATGGCCGTCCGGCGCGCGGCCATCTCGTCGGGGTAGACGTCGCGAAACCCCTTGATGCCGTCGTACATATACCGTCGATTAGTGATATTCGGGGTTCACCCTTACGGAACACGACACCGCCCTCGTCCGGCGGAGGTGTCCGAGGTACCTGATCGACGGTACACCGACGAGCGACGAGCGCGGACGGTTCGCCTTTCGGTCCCGGCTCTACCGACGCTTGATGTCGAAGCTCTTGCGGTCGGGTTTGAGTTCGGTGAGGAGTTCGCGCATCTGGTCGTCGTCGATCTTGTCGCCGAGCCGACCCGAGCGCGCGAGCGCGAACACCTGCTGTTCGACTTTCTCGCCGAAGTCGGGTTTCGACATCTTCACGGAGTTGAGCCGCTGGCGCGCCTCGTCGGTGACGTTCTGACGGAGCACGGCCTTCTTCTGGGCTTCGGCCTGTTCTTGCTGGGCCTGTTGGGCCTCCTGGGCGTCCTGGGACCCGCCGCCCTGCTGTTGTTCCTTCAGCTGTTCGAGCTTCTGTTCGCGGAGTTCCTCGATGTCTTCCTCGGAGCCGCTCATACGCCCCGTTGTGGACGACCGGACAAAAACCCGGCGGACACGGGGCCTCGCCGCCTCGTGGCCCGGTGCTCGTCCACGCGAGACCCCTCCTCGCTGGGTTTATGCGCCCGTCGCCCCACCCACGACCATGACCGAGATCCGTCCCGACGTCCACGACATCACGGTTCGGGAAGGCAACGGCCGGTTCCGGGTGTACCTCGTCGACGGCGAGGTGCCGACGCTGTTCGACTGTGGGCTCGCCGACACCGTCGATGCGCTCGTCGCGGGCGTCGACGAGGTGGGGATCGACCCCGAACGCCTCGTCGTCACCCACGGCGACGGCGACCACGTCGGGGGGTTCGACGAGGTGGTCGAGCGCTACGGCGTCGAGACGTTCGTCCCCGAGGGAACCGACCTCGACACCGAACACGACCCCGACCACCGCTACGGCGACGGCGACCACATCGGGGCGTTCGAGGCGGTCCACGTCGCCGGTCACACCGCGGACAACCACGTCCTGATCGACGAGTCACGCGGCGTCGCGGTGATGGGCGATGCGGTCTTCGGCTCGGACGTACGCGGCCTGCCGGCGGGCTACTTCGTCCTGCCGACCGCGTTCTACTCGACCGACCTGAACGCGGCCGACGAGAACCTGGAACGATTGCTCGACTACGACTTCGACGCCGGCCTCGTCTATCACGGCTCCTCGGTCACCGACGGGGCCGCCGAGAAACTCGACGCGTTCGTGAACTTCGCGAACAAACCCGACTGAGACCCGTCCTTCTCGCGTCCCGGAGAGGAACGCTCCTCACCTGTTCAGCGTGTGGATCGCCTTCCCCTGGGCGTTCTCGACGGCCTCCATCACCGTCTCGCCGAGCGTCGGGTGGGTGTGGATCGTGGCGGCGACGTCCTCGAGGGTCGCGCCCATCTCGATCGCGAGGCCGAACTCCGCGATGAGCTCCGAGGCCTCGGGGGCGACGACCTGCGCGCCGAGGATGAAGCCCGCGTCGTCGTCGGCGACCACGCGCGTGAACCCGCCGGTGTCGCCGAGCGTGAGCGCCCGCCCGCTGGCTTGCATCGGCATCTGCCCGACGACCGGCGAGAACCCCGCCTCCTCGGCCTCGTCTTCGGTCATCCCGACCGTCCCGACCTCGGGGTCGGTGAACACCGCGGCGGGAACGCTCTGATAGTCGAGCGCCGAGGGCTCGCCCGCGACGACCTCCGCGGCGACCTCGCCCTCCTTCATGCCCTTGTGCGCGAGCATGGGTTCGCCCGCGACGTCGCCCACCGCGAAGACGGATTCGACGTCCGTTCGGGCGCGGTCGTCGGTCGCCAGAAAACCGTCCTCGTCCGTTTCGAGCCCCACCGCGTCGAGGTTCAGGGTGTCGGTGACGGGCGCGCGCCCGACCGCCACCAGCGCCTTCTCCGCGCCGAACTCCGAGACCTCGCCGTCCTCGTTCTCCGTGCGGACGGTGATCCCGTCGCCGGACTCCTCCCAGTCGCTCGCGGCCTCGCCGAAGAAGAAGTCGATGCCTATCTCCTCGGCGCGGTCCCTGACGACCTTCGAGACGTCGTCCTCGTAGGGCGGGAGAATGCCCTCGAGCATCTCGACGACGGTCACATCAGTACCGAGCTTCGCGAACACGGTTGCGAGCTCCATCCCGATGTAGCCCGCGCCGACGACTACGAGGCTGTCGGGGACCGAATCCAGTGCGAGCGCGTCGCGCGAGGAGATGACGTGCTCGCCGTCGAACTCGAAGTTCGGGACTTCCACCGGTCGGGAACCGGTGGCGACGACGGCGTGTTCGAACTCGATCGACTCCGAGCCCTGACCCTCGCCCCCGTGGGCTACTCTCACCGTGTTCTCGTCGGCGAACTCCGCGCGGCCCTCGACGAGGTTGACGTCGTTGGCCTTACAGAGCTGCTCGACCCCGCCCGTGAGCTGGTCCACTACGTCGTCCTTCCAGTCGACCATCCCCGCGAGGTCCACGGCGGGATCGGCGTGGATGCCCATCTCCTCGGCCTCGCGCGCGTCGTGGGCCACGTCCGTCGCCGAGATCAGCGCCTTCGAGGGGATGCAGCCGTGATTCAGGCAGGTCCCGCCGTAGGCGTCCTTCTCGACCAGCGTGGTGTCGATCCCGAGCTGGCCCGCGCGGATCGCGGCGACGTATCCCCCGGGACCCGCGCCGATGATGAGTAGTTCCGTGCCCGTCGTGACGTCTCCAACGACCATGACCGACCCAGACGCGCTGGCGTGAAAAACAGGGGGGTTGTACCGCCCGCTCCGTCCGACTCACTCCAACAACAGGAGCTGCGGGTTTTCGAGGTACTTCATCACCCGGTTGGTGAACTGTGCGGCGATCGCGCCGTCGATCACCCGGTGGTCGATCGAGAGCGAGAGCGTCAACACGTGACGGGGAACGACCTCCCCGTCAACTACGCGCGGTTTCTCCTTGATCGCGCCGAGGGCCAGAATGGCGACCTCGGGGACGTTGATGATCGGGGTGGCGTACTCGCCGCCGATCGCGCCGACGTTCGTGACCGTGAACGTGCCGCCCTGCATCTCCTCCCGACTGATCGAGCGCTCGCGGGCCTTCCCGACCAGCTCGTTCATCTCGGAAGCGAGTTCGAGCAGGTTCCTCTCGTCCGCGTTCCGCACCACGGGCACCATCAACCCGGCATCGGTCGCGGTCGCCACGCCGATGTTGTAGTAGTGTTTCTCGACGATCTCTTCGGCCTCCTCGTCGAGCATCGCGTTCATCGACGGGAACGCCCGGAGCGCGGCGACGCAGGCCTTCATCACGAACGGCATGTACGACAGGCCGATGCCGCGCTCTTCGGCCTCGGCCTTGAGCTCCGAACGGGTCTCGACGAGTTCGGTCACGTCCACCTCGTCGTGGTGGGTGACGTGCGGCGCGGTGGCCTTCGAGCGCGCCATCTGCTCGCCGATGGTCCGGCGCATGCCTCGGTAGGGAATACGCTCCTCCCCGCCCGATCCCGCGAGCGCCGCCCGGTCGGCGTCCTGGGCCGCACGCTGGGATTCGGCGAACGCCTCGACCGCCGCGGGCGTGACGAACGCCTCGCCGTCGCGTTCCTCGTCGGTCGGAACGCTATCGATGTCGATACCCGACTCCTCGGCGAGCCGGCGGGTCGCGGGCGCGGCGAGGGTCCGCTCGCGGCTCGCGCTCCCGGTCGCCATCGCCGGCCCGGGATCCGATTCGTCGCCGCCCTCGACCCGCTCGACGGCGGGTTTCGGGGCCGGTTCGTCCGCCGTCGATGCCCCGTCGCCGTCGTCATCGCTCTCGGCGGCCGCCCGCACGTCGGTGTCGCTCACCCGACCGCCGGGGCCCGAGCCGTCGACCGCCCCGATGTCGACGTCGAGTTCGCGGGCCAGCCGTCGAGCGCTCGGGGCGGCGAACACCCGGCCGCTCGAAGCCGATCCGCTTCCGTCGTCGCTCGCCCCGTCGTCCTTCGACTCCACCGCGCCGACCTCGGAACGGGTCTCGGTCGCGGTGTCGGTTCGCGTCTCCGACGGCTCCTCGTCCTCGGTGGCCGTCTCGTCGCCGTCCTCCGCGAACGTGATGATGACCGTCCCCACGGGAACGAGTTCGCCCGCGTCGGCGTGGATCGCCTGGACGGTCCCATCGACGGGCGAGGGAACCTCGACGACCGCCTTGTCGGTCTCGACCTCGGCGACGGGCTGGTCCTCCTCGACCGCGTCGCCGACCTCGACCAGCCAGCCCACGATCTCGCCCTCGGCGACGCCCTCGCCCACGTCGGGAAGTTCGAACTCGCGAACCATCTAGAACTCCACGGCCTCCCGGATGCCGTCCTCGATCCGGGCCGACTCGGGGAGGTAGTAGTCCTCCAGGGCGTAGAGCGGGAACGGCGTGTCGAAGCCCGTCACCCGTTTCACGGGGGCTTCCTGGTACACCAGCGCCTCCTCCTGTATCGTCGCGGTGATCTCGCCCGCGAGGCCGCCGGTTTTGGGAGCCTCGTGGACCACTACGGCCCGACCAGTCTTCTTGAACGATTCGAGGATCGCCTCGTCGTCGAGCGGCGAGAGCGTGCGGAGGTCGATCACTTCGGCGTCGATGCCCTCCTCGGCGAGGGTCTCGGCGGCCTCCATCGTCGGGCGGGTCATCGCGCCCCAGGTGAACACCGAGACGTCGCTCCCCTCGCGTCGGACCGCGGCCTCGCCGAGCGGCAGGGTGTAGGAATCGTCCGGGACCGCGCCCCGGAAGGCCCGATAGATGAGTTTCGGTTCGAGGAAGATCACCGGATCAGGATCGCGGATCGACGCCGCGAGCAGGCCCTTCGCGTCGGCGGGCGTGCTCGGCACGACGACCTTCAACCCGGGTTCGTGGACGAAGAATGCCTCCTTGGACTCGGAGTGGTGTTCCGGCGCGCGGATGCCGCCGCCGTAGGGCGCGCGGATCACCATCGGGCAGTTGAACCGCCCGCGCGAGCGGTTGCGGAGCCGGCCCGCGTGCGAGACGATCTGGTCGAAGGCGGGGTAGATGAACCCCATGAACTGGATCTCGGGGACGGGCTTCAGCCCGTAGGCCGCCATCCCGATCGCCGTCCCGACGATCCCCGACTCGGCCAGCGGGGTATCGATCACGCGGTCCTCGCCGAACTCGTCGTGGAGGCCCTGGGTCGCCCGGAAGACCCCTCCGTTCTTGCCGACGTCCTCGCCCATCACGAGCACGTCGTCGTCCCGCTCCATCTCGCCGTAGAGGCCGTCGCGGACCGCCTGGACCAGGGTGAGGTTCTGGGTCGATGCGTCGTCGTCGAGCTGTTGTATCGTACTCATTATTCGAGGAGGTCCTCGTCGCCGTGGTCGCCACGGAGACGTTCGAGGTACTGGAGTTGGGCGTCGAGGCGTTTCGGCATCCCGTCGTAGACGTCGGCGAACATCTCGGCGGGGTCGGGTCGCGGGTGGGCCTCGGCCGCGTCGATGGCCTCGGCGACTTCCGCTTCGATATCGGTCTCGATCGCGTCGATGCGGTCGTCGTCGAGGATCCCCTCGTTTTCGAGGTAGGCTTCGAGCCGCGGGATCGGGTCCTTTCGTTTCCACTCCTCGACTTCGCCCTCCTCGCGGTAGACCGAGGGGTCGTCGGCGGTGGTGTGTGCTCCGAAGCGGTACTGGACCGCCTCGATCATGGTCGGACGGGGCTCGTCGTCGGGGTCCTTTGCCTTCTCGACGGCGAGTTTCGTCGCGCGATAGACCGCGAGCGGGTCCATGCCGTCGACCTGGATCCCATCGAAGCCGTAGGCGTCGGCCTTCTGGGCCAGGGTGGCCGAGGCGGTCTGGCGCTCGCGGGGGACCGAGATCGCCCACTGGTTGTTGTTACAGAAGAATATCGTCGGGGTGTCGAACACGCCAGCGAAGTTCATCGCCTCGTGGAAGTCGCCCTCGCTGGTCGCGCCGTCGCCGAAGTAACAGAGGAAGGCCTTCTCCTCGCCCTTCAACTTCGAGGCCCACGACGCGCCGACCGCGTGGGGGAGCTGGCTCGCGATGGGGACCGCGGGGGTGAAGATGTTGGCGTCGTCGTCGCTGTAACCCACCTCGTGGCCCATCCAGTAGAGCAGGGTGCGTTCGAGCGAGAAGCCGCGGATCAGGGTCGCGCCGTGTTCGCGATAGCTCGGGAAGAGCCAGTCGTCGTCGGCGAGCGCGTGGGCGCTCCCGACCTGGGCGGCCTCCTGACCCGACAGCGGGGGGTAGGTCCCGATCCGGCCCTGACGCTGGAGCGACACCGCTCGCTGGTCGAAGTGGCGAACCAGGCGCATCTCGCGGTATATCCCCACGAGCTGGTCCTCGTCGAGGTCGGGCACCCGCGCGCCCTCCCGCACCCCGCCGTTCTCGTCGAGCACCTCGATCCGGTCGCCGGGGTCGTGCTGTAACGTACTCACGGACGGGGACACCTCATTGACATGTTCGATCATCGGTCGCCGCGGTTATATTCTTTTTGTAAAAACCTTCTTGTGGGTGCCATTCTTGCCGACCGCCCCCGTCAAACCACGTATGTGTCTACTTCACATACTCGTCTCTCGACGTTCGTCAACAGTTATCATTGATCGTCGACGAATCGGACGGTAGGCTATTCTAGCCCGATATGGTCGGCGCGCGCTCGCGGTCGCGGGTGAGCGACGCGAGGCGCGAAGCGCCTCGATGCGAACGGGGAACGAAGTGACCCGTGAGCGGACGTGAATCCACGACCGCGAACACTGTGCGAGCGGCCCTTTTTAGTCCACCGGAAGACGCTTCGCGTCTTCCGAGCCTTGCTTCGTTGCACTCAGCAAGACAGGTTTTTGCGAGCAGCGAGGGACCTTCGGTCCCTCGTGCTCTTGGAAAGCGAGGCTTTCCAACGGTCAGGAAATCGGAGATTTCCTTCGACGTGCGAACGGGCGCTTCGCGCCCGTGAGCAGAGAGTGGTTCGCCGAAGGCGAACCCGACGAGGAAAAAAGTGGGCGCGGAGGCGTGTGGCCGNATTTCCTTCGACGTGCGAACGGGCGCTTCGCGCCCGTGAGCAGAGAGTGGTTCGCCGAAGGCGAACCCGACGAGGAAAAAAGTGGGCGCGGAGGCGTGTGGCCGTCGCGGAGCGGTGCGGTCTGCGTTTCTCAGTTGTGTCGGGTTCGCAGCGGCTTTCGAACCGATTCGGCCCCTCAAAAAAACCTTTTTCGAAGAACGACCCGAATCACGCCGAGTTCGATGCGGCCCGAGCGCTCTTCCGCGCCGCCTCGACCGAGCGCCCCTCACGGACGACCGCGTCCACGAACAGCTCGCCCGCCTTGTACGACGAGCGCACCATCGGCCCGCTGGCACAGTAGAGGAAATTCAACTCCGCCTCCGCGACCCGCCGCCACGTCTCGAACTTGTCGGGGTGGACGTAGTCGGAGACGTCGAGGTGGCTCCGGGAGGGCTGGAGGTACTGGCCGAGGGTCACGACGTCGACGTCCGCTTCTCGCAGGTCCGAGAGGGTCTGGTAGACCTCGTGGTCGTACTCGCCGAGGCCGAGCATCACCGAGGTCTTGGTGTAGCCCTCGAAGGTGTCCGCCGCGTGTTCGAGCACCGACAGCGACTGCTCGTAGCCCGCTCGGCGGTCGCGGACGGGCCACTGAAGTCGCGAGACGGTCTCGATGTTGTGGGCGATCACGTCCGGACCCGCCGCGATGATCTCGTCGACGAGGTCGAGATCGCCACGGAAGTCGGGGATCAGGACCTCGACCAGGATCTCGGGGTCGCGTTCCTTGATCGCCGCGATGGTTCGCGCGAAGTGGGCCGCCCCCTGGTCCGCGAGGTCGTCGCGGTCGACGGAGGTGAGCACCACGTAGTCGAGGCCGATCTCCGCGACCGCCGCCGCGACGTTCTCGGGTTCGTCGGGATCCAATTCACCCATCCCGCCGGTCTCGACGTCACAGAAGTTACAGCCGCGCGAGCACCGCTCGCCCATCAGCATGAACGTCGCGGTGCCGGGGCCCTCGCCCGCGCCCCCGGACCAGCACTCGCCCATGTTGGGGCAGTTGGCCTCCTCGCAGACGGTGTGGAGGTCGCGGTCTCGCAGGGTTCGTTTGATGTCGGTGAACCGCTCCCCCGACGGCGGGCGGCTCTTCAGCCAGCCGGGTTTTCGCGCGCGACTCATTGGTGTCCCTCCGGGTCGCGTCGGCAAAAGGGTGGGGTTCGCCGTCACGAGGCCGACCGAACCCGCCCTTCCGTCGCGGCACACACCCGAATCCGGACCTCCGTTCCATCCGGAGATACGAATGATTAATTACCATTACATTTCAACGACGTTCCGTGCTCGACCTCTCCTCCGAGGAGATAACCCAGGGGTCGCTGACGCGGGCGCTGGTCGTGCTCGCGACCCCGCTGTTGGTCCAGAACCTCGTGCAGGTCGTCCAGCAGGTGGTCGACCTCTTCTTCCTCGGACGGCTGAGTTCGGCCGCGGTCGCCGCGGTGGGGCTCTCGCTCCCGGTCCTCGCGCTGTGCTTCGCGCTCGTGATCACGCTCCCGTTCGTCGGCACCCAGATCCTCGTCTCCCAGCGCGTCGGCGGCGAGGACGTCTCCGGGGCACGCCGGGCCGCCGCGACCGGGCTCGGGGTCGCGGTGGCGCTCGGGGTCGTCGGGGGGCTCGTCCTCTGGGTCGGGGCGCGCCCGCTCGTCGACCTCCTCACGCGGGTCCAGCCGGGCGGGGCGAACGTCACGGCGCTCGCGACGGTCTACCTCTCGGTGCTCGCGGTCGGCCTGCCGGCGGCGGCCGCGAGCGACGCGATCGAGGCGGCGTTCGTCGGCTGGGGCGACTCGCGCGCGCCGCTCTACGTCTCGGTCGCCACGGTCGCCACCAATCTCGTGCTCGACCCGGTCCTGATCTTCGGGCTCGGGCCGGCCCCCGCGCTCGGGGTAGAGGGCGCGGCGCTCGCGACGGTCGCGGGCTACGTCGCCGGCTTCCTGCTCGCGGCTGGTCTCGCGCTCGCCGGCCGCGACGGCTGGGTCTACACCCGGGCGACCGCCCGGTTCGAGGCCGACGACCTCCGTGAGCTGTTCGACGTCGGCGCGCCGATCGCCGGACAGGGTGCCGTGCGTCAGGTCGTTCGGGTCCTGATCGTCACGGTGGCGTTCGCGGCGGGCGGCACGGCAGGGCTCGCGGCGTACTCCATCGGCGGCCGAGTCGCGTCGGTCGCCTTCGTGCCCGCCCTCGGCCTCCAGCAGGCCGCCCAGAGCGTCGTCGGGCAGAACCTCGGTGCCGCAAAGCCCGACCGTGCCGAACGAGCGACCTATCTCGGTGTCGGGCTCGCCGCCGGCGGACTCGCGGTCATCGGTGCCGTCCAGTGGCTCTTCCCGGTCCCGGTCGCCACCCTGTTCGCGCCGGCGTTCACCGACCGCGCGCTCTCGCTTTCGGTCTCGTACCTCGAGATCCTCGCCTACGGCTATCCCGCCATCGGCGTCGCCTACCTCTTCGAGGCGGGCTTCAACGGCGCGCGCCGGACCCGTACCAGCCTCGTCGCCACGCTCGCCCAGTTCTGGGTCGTTCGGCTTCCGCTCGCCGCGGGCGCGGGGGTCGTGTTGGGGGCCGGCGTCGTCGCGGTGTTCTGGGCCGTGACGATATCGAACCTCGTCGTCGCCGTCGGTCTCTGGTTCTACTACCGTCGCGAGGTGGGCGACGGGATGCTCCAGCGGGCGAGCGAGCGCGCCAGCACCTGACCGGCGGCCGAACGGGCGTTTCACTCGTCGGGAAGACGTCGAAGCCGTTCGTCGGTCCCCGCGACGACGAGCGTGTCGCTGTCGGCGATCTCGATGGTGTCGTCGGTCAGGAACTCCCCGTCGCGTTCGAGACCCACGCCCACCCACTCCTGGTTGGCGTTCCGCTGGATCTCCCCGAGGTCCTGTCCGACGAACTCGTCGCTTTCGACCCTGGCGAACCGTATCTGCCCGATCGGGTGCACCACCGGCTCCCGGTGGGCCTCGGCGGCGAGCAGTCGTGCGATCGTTCGTCGCTCGGAGAGCACGTAGTCCGCCCCCGCGTCGAACCCCTTCGCCACGTCCTCCGCGTTGGTCACCCGAACCAGGATGTCGATCTCCTCGGCCATCGACCGGCCGACCGCCGTGGCGAGCAACGCGGTCTCGTCGTCGTCGACGGCCACGACGAGCGCCGTCGCGTCCTCGATACCGGCCTCCGCGAGCACGGGCCCGTCGCTCGCGTTCCCCACCACGTCCGCCCCCGTGCTCTCGTCCACGTCGATGGTGGTGACGTCGACCTCGTCCGGGAAGTGTTCCGTGACCGCCGTTCCCGCCTCGCCGAGTCCGGCGACCACGACACTGTCGTACGTCGTCAGCGACCGGAACCCGTCGTCCTCGTCGTGAATCCCCTCGAAAGCGGCTTCGGGTCCGACGACCACGAGCACCGAGTTCGGCGAGAGCCGTTCGGACGACCGGGGTGGAAGCCGTAGCTCACCGTCGATCCACGCTCCGACCAGCGTCAGGTCCGGGTTCGCCACGATGGGCGTGTCCTCGACCCGCGCCCCGGCGAGCGGTCCGTCGTGGCGGACGACCAGTTCCCGAACCACGGTCCCGTCGCCGATGGCGTCGGCCGCGGTCGCGAACGTCGCCGTCGCCGTCGCCTTCTCGGCCAACTGGCGGCCGATGAGCGACGGGACGCAGACCACCCGGTCCACCCCGACCTGTTCGAGCGCGTCCTGCCGGTCGGGGGTTTCGGTGAGCGAGAGCACCCGCACGTCGTCGTTGCACTGGTAAGCCGTCAGCGCGACGCTCGCGTTGCGCGCCCGTGCGTCCGTGACGACCAACGCCGCGTCCTCGACCCCGGCCCGTCGGAGCGTCTCCGTCCTCGTCGGGTCGCCGTCGATGACCTGGTAGTCGCGGTTCGAGAGGTCGATGGCCTCCTCCTTGTCGGGGTCGACCAGGACGTAGTCGATCCCCGAGGCCTCGAACTCGTCGAGCAGCACGTCCTTCCCCCGGCCGTACTCACAGACCACGACGTGGTCGTCCTTGGTGGTCAGACGGTCGTCGAGCACCACCGGGGCGCGCTCGAACAGCGGGATGATGAGGATCCGCAGCGTCACGAGCCCGATGAGCACGCCGGATATCTGATACCAGATGATGAGGAGGTTCATGTACGGCGTCACCCACGGTGCGCCGGCCCCGTAGCCGGTGGTCGTCATCGTCTCGACCACCGTCTGGAGCGCACGGAAGATCGTGATGTCGTCGCCTTCGAGGGTCCGCATTCCGGCCTGGTAGATGACGGCGTAGCTGACGAGCACCGAGACGAGCACCACGATATACTTCACCACGGTCCGCTGTCGGTTGGTGAGGTCCTCGAGCGAACTCACCGACCGGAGCTGGCGGAGCTGTTGTTCGAGCGGTCCCTGTGGCTTCTCGGAACTCATTCAGTTTGGGTGCTCGCGTGGCCCCCATGAGGCTTTGGCTTGTCCGTGCGGTGGATAGACTGATACCGCTCTCGGCACAATCGCCGCCATGTCCGCGCCAGTGGCGACCATCACCGACCGCGTCCGCGGGGCTTGGGAGTACTACCGGCGCTACACACTGCGGCGAACGGGCGTCCACGCTGGCGCGACGGCGGCGCTCACCGTTCTCGGACTCCTCGCGTACTACGAGCGCTGGTTCGCCCTCGTGGCGATCGTCGCCTACCTGCTCCCACCGGTCTACCTCTATCTCACCGGCGACGACCTCTCAGAACCCGAACCCCAACCGACGAACCCCGAACCCGCGACCGCGCCGAACGACCACGCCTCCAGCACCACTGGCGTGGTTCGGGACGCCGACGTGGACTTCGACGGAGCCGACGCGGACTTCGACGGAGCCGACGCGGATTCCGATGGCTATGATGCGGACTTCGATGGAGCCGACGCGGATTTCGACGGGATCGATAGGGACTTCGACGGACACGACGCGGACTCCGACGGCGACACGGATTCGGATGGCGACGACGGGGATACGGACGGCGATTCCGACGGCGACTGAACCGCTGCCGGACCGTGCGGACGATCGCGGGCGGTCCACGATGCGGGAGAAGAAACGCCTTTGTCGGCCCCACCCCCAGTATCGTTTCACGTGATCACCGTCGTTTCGTCCGACCCGCGAGGACCGGCGCGGACCCGCCTCACGAGGTTGACCCCGTGAGCACCGTTGCGTCACTGCGTTCGCAACGAACGCACGAAACCCACCGCCGGCGGTGGGTTTCGTGAGCGTCGCCGAGACGGTCCCCGAGTTCGCCGACGCGTTCGCCTTCGAGGAGTTCAATCGGATGCAGCGCGAGGCGTTGCCCGCGATCCTCGAACGCGAGGAGAACGTCGTCGCCAGCGCGCCGACGGCCTCGGGCAAGACCGCCCTCGCCGAGCTCGCGATCTGCAAGTGCCTCCGGACCGGCGGGACGGCCCTCTTCATCGCGCCGCTGCGCGCGCTCACCAACGAGAAGGAGTCCGAGTGGGAGCGCTTCGAGTCGATGGGCTACTCGGTCTACGTCGTCACCGGCGAACGCGACCTGGTCCCGCACCGCGCCGAGCGGGCCGACATCCTCGTGATGACCCCCGAGAAGGTCGACTCCGCGACGCGGAAACACGACTCCCCCAGATACGGCTTCATCACCGACGTCTCGTGCTGTGTGATCGACGAGGTCCACCTCCTCGACTCCGAGAAACGGGGGAGCGTGCTCGAAGTCACCATCTCCCGGCTCCGGCGGCTCTGTGACCCCCGCGTGGTGGCGCTCTCGGCCACGATGCCCAACGTGGGCGACATCGCCGACTGGCTCGACGCTCCCCCCGAGACGACCTTCGACTTCGGCGACGAGTATCGACCCGTCGACCTCGAATCGGGCGTCCGGACCTACACCCACGGCGAGAACGCCTTCGCCGACAAGTACCGTCGCCTCTATCGCGCGCTCGACCTCGCCGAGGACCACATCCGGGAAGAGGGTCAGGCGCTCGTGTTCGTGGCCTCGCGCCAAGACACCGTTAGGGCGGCCGAGAAGGCCCGCGACGAACTCGCCTCACGGGACGTGCCGATGGGCGCGCGCGGCGACTACGATTTCCACACCGAAAGCCAGGTCCTCGAGAACCAGACCCTCCGGAACTCCGTGCTCGACGGCGTGGCCTTCCATCACGCGGGTCTCTCGAAGTCCGATAAGGACCACGTCGAGGAGTGGTTCCGCGAGGGAAAGGTGCAGCTCCTCTTTTCGACCTCGACGCTCGCGTGGGGGGTGAATTTGCCTGCTCGGTGTGTCGTGATCCGTGATACGAAGTACCACGACCCCCTGGAGGGGGAAGTCGACATGAGCCCGCTCGACGTGCTCCAGATGCTCGGGCGCGCGGGTCGACCGGGCTACGACGACGCGGGCTACGCCTACGTCGTCTGTGACGCCGCCGACGCCGACAAGTACCGGAAACTCCTCCGTGACGGCAAGGAGATCGACTCCCACCTCGCCGCGGACCTCGACACCCACCTCAACGCCGAGATCGCGATGGGCACGATCCGGGACGTGGGCGACGTGATGGACTGGCTCGAAACCACCTTCGGGTTCGTCCGCGCGAAGAACAACCACGTGACCGACGCGGTCGAGACCCTCCGCGAGGCGGTCCGTGAGACCCTCTCCGAACTCCGGGACCGTGGGTTCATCGAGACGGACGACCTCGACGTCGCCGCGACGCCGCTCGGCACCCTGACCTCGTCGTACTACCTCCGGCTGCCGACCGCCCGCCGGTTCTTCGACCTCGCGGGGACCGGCCCCAGTGTTCGAGCGATCCTCGAAACCGTCGCCCGGAGCACGGAGTTCGACAGCGTCAACGCCCGCCGTGCCGAACGCGACGCCATCGCGGGGGTGCTCGGCTCCGGTGACGACCTCGATTCGGGCCCGCGGAAGGTGCTCGCGATCCTCGAATCCAGCACCCGTGGCTCGACCCCCGCCGAACTCCGGAGCGACGCGTGGGTCATCCGCCAGAACGCGCTCCGGTTGCTCGCCGCACTCGGGGCCTTCCTCGACCGTTTCGGGTCGGCCTGGGAGGCCAACCGGGCGTGTCGCGTCGCGGCACGCATCGAGAACGGCGTCGGCGAGGACGCGGCCGCGCTCACCGCCATCGACGGCGTCGGGCCGGGCCGGGCGAGCAAACTCGCGAGCTCGGGGATCGAGACCCCGGCGGACGTCGTCTCGGCCGGGGTCGACGAACTCGTCGAGGTCGGGCTCTCGGAGGGGGTCGCCGAGCGGGTGGTCGAGCGTGCGCGCGCCCTTCCCGCGCTCGACATCGACTGGGGGGCCTTCCCCGAGCGGATCGCGCGCGGCGAGAACGACCTGTGTGAGGTCACCGTCGAGAACCGGGGCGAGGGTGCGCGGGCCGGCCTCCGGGTGACGGTCAACGACACCCAGATGACCGAGACCGCGTCGTTTCTGGGGACCGAGACCCTCCCCGCGCCGGTCTTCGGCGGCGACCCCGACACCCTCACGTTCGCCGTCGAGGTCGTCTTTCCCGACCTGCCGCTCCCGCCAGTTACGGAGACGAGAACCGTCTGGGTGGATTGAGCCACCGTCGAAGACTGATCCGCGTCGCGACCAACCACCGTGGCGCGCGCTCGCGACCGGTCCGAACAATAGTGAGGGCCGGTCGTGGACATTGTGCGAGGGATGAGCACCGGAGTGAGCGAAGCGAACGAGGAGCGCAGTCGGTTGGGGAGGTATGTGGCTGTCGCGAGGCGGCTGCGGAGCGGGAGGGTTAGTGGTTGTACCGCGAGTGAGGCCGGAGGCCGAACGAGCGGCAGTTTTTAGTCCAGGTTTTTGCGAGGAGTGGTTCGCCGGAGGCGAACCCGACGAAGTAAAAAAGTGGGGTCCGGTAGCTTCAAACCGTCCCGCCCGAAAGCCGAACCGATGACGAGCGACGGTCACGAGAAGCTCGCCGCCGCGCTCGACGCGCGCTCGCTCTCCTTCCCGGTCGAACCCGCCGAAACCGTCGAGGAGAACGTGTTCGATGCCGACCCCGACGTCGCCCCCGAGACGACCTTCCCGCAGTCGGTCGCGAGCGGCGGACCAGAACCGACCGGGGTCGTCGTTTGGACCCGTATCGACCCCGAGGCGTACCGCGAGGACGAACCCCTCGGGATCGAGGTCGCGCACGACCCGGACTTCGACGAGACCGTCTATCGTGGCACCCTCCGTTCCGAGCACGTCACGCCCGCCCACGACTACGCCGTTTCGGTGGACTTGCTGGGGCTGCTCGACCCCGATCAGTTCTACCACTACCGCTTCACCTACGACGGGGTTCGGAGTCGGGTCGGGCGGTGTCACACGCTGCCCGCCGCGGATGCGAGCCCCGACTCGCTCCGGCTGGCGGTGTTGACCTGTCAGGATTATACGAACGGGTATTACGGCGCGTACCACCGCGTCGCGGAGGAGGACGTCGACTTCGTGGTCCACGTCGGGGACTTCATCTACGAATCCGTCGCGGGCGACTACAAGGGTCGGGGGAGTCCCGACCTGCCCGACCGGGACCTCGAACTGCCGAGCGGTCACGACCTCGCGTGGACCCTCGAGGACTACCGATACCTCTATCGGGCCTACCGGTCGGACGAGTTCCTCCAGGAGGCGCTCGAACGCCACACCATCATCGCCGCGCGCGACGACCACGAGTTCACCGACAACGTCTACTGGGACCCCGAGGCCGGTGCGCCGCGCGGCCCGAACCATCCACGCGGGCGGGACCCCGAGTTCATGCTGGGGCTCGCGGCGGACGCGCTCACGGCGTGGTGGGAGTACATGCCCGCGCGGATCGGCTACGACCCCGCGGCCGACTCGTTCGGCGAGCGCTACCGGCTCTGGCAGTCCTTCGCGTTCGGCGACCTCGTGGACCTGGTGATGACCGACGAACGGCTCTATCGCGACCCGCCGCGCAACGCCGACAACCACCTGCCGGCGTGGTTCCCGCTCTCGTTCGGCTACGACGCGCCCGAACGGAGCATGCTCGGGGACGAACAGCGCGAGTGGTTCCTCGACGAGGTGCGCGACTCGACGGCGACCTGGACGGTGTGGTCCGACGAGGTGCTGACGGTGCCGTTTCGGGTGGGGATGGGGCCGCTGACGTTGCACCCCTCCGAGAGCGGCTGGGACGGGTACGGCCACGAGCGCCGGCTCATCACCGACGAGGTCGCGCGGGCCGACATCGAGAACTTCGTCACCCTCACGGGCGACATGCACTGCTACATCGCGAGCTACCAGCAGACGACCTACGAGAACCCGTTCTCGCACGTGTTCAACGGCGAACCCGGGAACACCGACCACCGGGTCGGTGTCGAGTTCATGACGCCCGCGATCACGAGCGTGACGGTCAGCGAGGGTCTCGGGGCCAGCGATGGGCTCTGGGAGACGATCTCGGAGAGGCTCCTCTCGCCGTTCGTCCGGGTCCAGAACCCCCACATCGAGTTCTTCGACAGCCACCACTGGGGCTACTCGGTGGTCGAGTTCACCCCCGAGGAGTGCACCTACACCGCCTACTCGGTGGACAAACTCGACGACTCGTCCGACCCCGACACGGAGGTCGTGGTCGCGCTCCGAGTGCCCGAAGGCCGGGTCGAGATCCAGGACCGTTCGCTCGACGACGGCGACCCGTGATCCACTGGGCGGTGCGGTCGGCACGCGGCCCGCGCGCCGTCCGACGGGCGGCGCGCGACGCTCGTGTGAGGGATGAGTGAGCGACCGGAGGGAGTCGTTCGAAAGGCGCGAAGCGCCTTTCGTGATGACGAAAATCGCGTAGCGATTTTCGAACCACGAACGAATCGGCTGGGGAGGTGTGTGGGCGGTGCGGGGCGGTCGTGGACTGATTGTGTTCGAACCGCGAACGAGCCATAGGTGAGTGAGCGGCCTTTTTAGTCCAGGTTTTTGCGAGGAGTGGTGTGTGAGCGCAGCGAACGCACCCGACGAGGAAAAAAGTGGGTGTGGGAGGCTCGTGGCTGTCGCGGGGCGGTCGCGGTGCGGTTTCTCATTTGTACCAGCGTTCGCAATCGACTTCACGTGCTTCTCAAAACAGACACCGAGCCGAGCCATCTCACGAAACGATCCACGAATCCTCGCTTATCGCGCTAGCAGTTCGGCCCGGAGTTCCTGCGGCCCATCGACGACGACGTCCGCCGCCGAGAGGTCGAGGGTTCGGTCGCTGCCGCCGCGATAGCCGATGCAGGTCGTGCCGGCGGCCGTGGCCGACGCGACGCCGTTGGTCGAGTCCTCGACCGCGACGCAGTCGGCCGGGTCGACGCCCACCGCTTCGGCGGCGTGGCGGTAGATGTGGGGTTCGGGTTTGCCGGGGCCCTCGACCTCCTCGGCCGAGACCACCGCGTCGAAGCCCGTGAGGTCGAAGCGCTCGCGGACCATCTCGATCCACTCGGGCGGCGAGGAGGTCACGATCGCGGTCCGGACTCCCCGGTCCCGGAGCGTGCCACAGAGGTCGCGGAAGCCGTCCATGAGCTCGGCGCGTTCGGTGTAGAGCTCCGCGGCGCACTCCTCGTAGATCCCCTGGAGTTCGTCCGCGCCGACCGCCGCGTCGTAGTTCTCGGTGAGGTAGGCGGCGATCTCCTTGTAGTTCATCCCGGTGATCTCGCCGGGATCGAGCCCCGAGACCTCCGCCGCGGGGAGGATCCGCTCCTCCTCGTACTCGGCCCAGTAGCGTTCGGAGTCGACGATGACGCCGTCCATGTCGAACAGCACCGCGCGGAGTTCGGTCATCGACCGGCCGGAGGTGGCCGGCCGGAAAGTGGGTTCCGGTGTCGACAAGGGTCTTCCCGGTCGCGTGCCGACCTCCGCTGTGTCACCCCACGAGAACGCGGGCTTCCGTCGACTCTTCGCCGGCGACGGACTCACCTTCGGTACCGGCTTCCCGCTGACCGGGGTCGACGAGTCCGCCCCGCCGATCGCGGACGAACTCGCGCTCGCCGAACGCGCCGAGGCGCTCGGCTTCGACGGCCTCTGGGTACGCGACGTCCCGACGTACTGGCCGACGTTTCGCGACGCGGGCCAGACCTACGACCCCTGGGTCTGGCTCGGGCAGGTCGCCGCCCGCACGGACGACATCGCGCTCGGCACCGCGAGCGTCGTCCTCACCCTCAGACACCCGCTTCACGTCGCGAAGGCTGCCGCGACCGTCGACCGGCTCTCCAATGGACGGCTGGTGCTCGGCGTCGCGACCGGCGACCGCCCGCCCGAGTTCGCCGCCTTCGACGTCGACACGGACGACCGCGCGGCGCTGTTCCGGGAGGCCGTCGACCTCCTCCGCGCCGTGTGGGGCGAGTCGTTCCCCGAACGCGAGACCCGGTGGGGGACCCTCGACGGCGACCTCGACGTGACGCCGAAGCCCGTCGCGGGGTCGATCCCGCTGCTCCCGACCGGCAACGCGCGCCAGTCCGTCGAGTGGATCGGCGCGCACGGCGACGGCTGGCTGTTCTATCACCTCCCCGAGGCTACCCTCGAAAGCTACCTCGAAACCTGGCGCGAGCGGAGCGGGGAGAAGCCGTTCGCGATGGCCGTCACGGCCGAGATCGCCGACGACCCCGAAACGGGCCCCGAACCCGTCAACCAGGGGTTTCGCGCCGGGCGCGAGTGGTTCGTCGAGTACTTCCGCGACCTCCAATCGATGGGGGTCGACCACGTCCTCGTCGGCGGCGTCGGCGACGACCCCGAGCGCTGGTTGACGCGCTTCGCCGACGTGATCGAGCGGGTCCGAGTTTAAGTACGGGAACGCGACCACCCTCGGTATGTCCGATGGTATCCGGGTCTTCGCCGGCGACTGCACCGTCACCACGACGGGAGCCAGGGAGAACGACCTCCGCGGTGAGGTCGTCGTGCTCCTCAAACCCGACAACACCGTGCTGGTCCACGACCGCGACGGCTACCAGCCCGTCGCGTGGCTCACGCGGCCCGAGAGCCTGGTCTACGACGGAACTGCCGATGGGGAATTCTCGCTCACCGCCGTCGACGACGGCTCGCGGCTCGAGGTCACCGCGAACGACGAGTACGGTCTCGGGCGCTATCCCGCCTCCCGCGCGGGGACGCCCGTGGGAACCTGCCCCGACTGCGACGGCGTGCTCACCCGCGCGAACGGTGCCGTGACGTGTCTCGGCTGCGAGGCACGGTACGGGCTGCCCGCGGCTGTCGAAATCCTCGACGAGGACTGCTCCTCGTGTGGGCTCCCGACGATGCGCGTCGAGCGCGGCCGGGCGTTCACGCTCTGTATCGACCGCGAGTGTCAGTCGCTCGACGCGGCGGTCACGGCGGCGTTCGACCGGTCCTGGGATTGCCCGGACTGTGACGGCAGCCTCCGAATCGTCCGAAACGGGACTCTCCTCGCGGGCTGTGAGAACTACCCCGACTGCGAGACGGCTTATTCCGTTCCGACGGGCGTCGTCGACGGCGAGTGCGACTGCGGACTGCCGGCGTTCGAGACCGGCAACGGTCGACGGTGTCTCGATGCGACCTGCGAACGCGCCGGCTGACTTCCATCCTCTCCCGCCGCGCCCGACCGCAGACCACTTGTCGCCCCGCGGCCCGTTTCGGCCATGGACGCCACGCTCGATGGCGACGTCGTTCGCGCCGGCGGCGACGCCCGCCAGCGGTTCTACGACTCGCGGGGCTACGGTCGGCCAACCGGGTCCGGGGTCGCGCTCGCCCCGGTCGAGGCCGCCCACCTCCTCTACCGCGACGACCTCGATGCGGTCGACGGGATGGGCTTTCGGGAGTTCCTCGCGACCGACGACCGGCTCGTAATTCGATTCTTGGTCTACAAGGACTTCCGCGAACGGGGGTTCTACCTCTCGCCCGCGCGCGAGGACTGGGTCGCGGACCCCGATCCGGCCACCGACCTCGTGGTCTACCCGCAGGGAAAGGGGCCGTGGGACGACGAGGTTCGCTATCGCGTTCGGGTGGCCGGCGAGCGCGAATCGGTTCCGGCGACCGACCTCGGGGGGGTCGTGCTCGCGGTGGTCGACGAGGAGAGCGAGATCACCTACCTCGAAACGACCCGTCCGGCCATCGAGGGTGGCACCGACTACGACCCCTCGCACACATCGGGCGACCTCCTCGCGGACCGGGTCGTGCTCTGGGATCCCCCCCAAAACCTCTACGAACGCGGTTTCTTCGGCCAGCGCCTCGCGGGTCGCGGGGCCGAGGACGGCCCGCTCCAGCTCTCGCTGGTCGAGGCCGCCCACCTCGCTCGCGAGGGGATCCTCGACCTCGACGTCGACCCCGCCGCGGTCGTCGAACGCGGGCGCGAGGTCGAGGGCGAACGGTTCGACCGCCGGCTCACGGTCTACGCGGCGCTCCGTTCGAAGGGGCTGGTCCCCAAGACGGGCTTCAAGTTCGGGGCGGATTTCCGGACGTACTCCACGGTCGAAACGGTCGAGAACCTCGGGCACTCCGAGAACCTGGTCCGGGTGCTCCCGGCGGGCTACGCGTTCGGGCCGCGCGAACTCTCGCTCGATGCCCGGCTCGCGGGTGGGGTCCACAAGCGAACGGTTTTTGCGCTGACGGCTTCGAGTGGAGCCATCGACTGGCTCGCCGTCGAGCGAATCCGCCCATGACAGACCCAGACCACGACTCACGAGCGCCGGACCGGCCGTATCCCGATGGCGGGCGCGAGGCGCGAAGCGCTTCGGATGGATCGAGCGGGCAACGTCCGCGAGATACCGCCACGGGGGCCGACGAGACGACGCTCGACCCGTGGGGTTCCTCGACGGTCGACGACTACCGGAACCTCTTCGAGGAGTTCGGGATCGAGGCGTTCGACGACGTGCTGGCCGGCGTGCCAGCCCCGCACTACCTGATGCGCCGCGGGGTCATCTTCGGCCATCGAGGCTATGGGCGCGTGCTCGACGCGCTGCGGAACGACGACCCCGCCGCCGCGCTCTCGGGGTTCATGCCGACCGGCGACCCGCACATCGGCCACAAACTCGTCTTCGACGAACTGATCTGGCATCAGGAACGCGGCGCGGATACGTACGGCCTGATCGCCGACCTCGAAGCCCACAGCGCGCGCGGGCTCTCGTGGGCGGAGATCGACGAACACGCGCGGGATTACCTCCTGAGCCTGATCGCGCTCGGCTTCGACCCCGAGGACGGCGAACTCTACCGGCAGTCGGACAACCGCCCGCTCCAGGACCTCGCGTTCGAACTCGGTATCGAGACGAACTTCTCCGAACTCGAGAGCATCTACGGCTTCGGCGGCGAGACCGACGTCTCGCACATGCAGTCGGTCGTGACCCAGATGGCGGACATCCTCTATCCCCAACTCGACGGGCCGAAACCCACGGTGATCCCCGTCGGCCCCGACCAGGACCCACACGTTCGGCTCTCGCGCGACCTCGCGGCGCGGATGCGATATTTCGGCGTGACGGAGGCCTACGCGAGCTTCGAGGCCGACCCCGCCGAACGCGCGCTGCTCGCCGAGGTCTTCGAGGCGCTCTCCTCATCCGACGAGGACGACCCCGTCAGGTGCGTCGCGGCCGCCGACTGGCTCGCCGAGCGCGACGACGGCTCCGCCGCCGCGGCGGGGGCGATCGAGAAGCTCCGGGCCGCCGGCAAGGAACCCCTTCGCCCGCGCACCCGCTTTCTCGACCGCAACGCGACCAAAGACGCCTTCTCGGCGCTCATCGAGGCTGTCGAGGGCGAAAAGCGGGTCTACGAGGGCCACATCGACAGCTTCGAGCTCTCACCCGAGGCGGCCGACGACCTCGCGCGCGAGATCGAACTCGACCACGGCGGCTACGGCTTCGTCGCCCCGTCCTCGGTCTATCACCGCTTCATGACCGGCCTCACGGGCGGCAAGATGAGTTCCTCGATCCCGGCGAGCCACATCAGCCTGCTCGACGACCCCGAGGACGGCTACGACAAAGTGAAATCGGCCACGACCGGCGGGCGCGAAACAGCGGAGAAACAGCGCGAACTCGGCGGGAAGGCCGACGAGTGTCCGGTCTACGAACTCTATGCCTACCTCCTCGCGGCGGACGACGACGAGTTCGCGACCAAGGTCTACGAGGAGTGTACCGGCGGCGAGCGACTCTGTGGTGGTTGCAAGGAGCAGGCTGCGGAGTTGATGCGCGAGTTCCTCGCAGAGCACCAGGAGAAACGCGCGGAGGCCGAGGCACTTCTGGAGGACCTCGACATCGACCTCGACAGCCCACGTGCGACGTAATAGCTCTGTAGAAGTTTCATACCGGATGTCGCGTCGATAGCGAACTCGTCTATGGCAAATCCCGACGCAAACGAGGGACCGCACCGCCCCGCACCGACCACACCCTCCCCAACCGATTCGCGCCGTTCGTTTCACTCACGCCGCTCATCCCTCGCGCGTTCTCCGGCCTCCGGCCGGATTCATCGCGCGCCACCGTCTCCCGCACCGGCCTCGAGAATCGGGTCGTTTGCTTACCCGTAGCTCTCCTCTTCGTAGTAGAGATCCGAGACCCCGAGCGGTTCGACGACGTCCCTGACGCTCTCGCACATCACGCCGATACCGCAGACGTAGACCTCGGCGTTCGCGGGGTCGATCCGCGCGTCGATGTCGTAGGCCGCGTCGCTGCCGACGAACTCCTCGGTTTCGGGTGGCAACGAGCCAGTGTCGGTTTTCTCGGGGTCGAGATACTTCAGGAGGGAGTGCTGGACGTACTCGGTCTCGCCCTCCCACTCGGCGAGGTGTTTCTCCCGGCTACAGGTCATCACGGGGTGGAAGTTGTCGTGCTCGTCGGCGAGGTCCATGAACGCCTCGCGGTAGGGCAGGTCGTCGGCCCACGAGGAGCCAACGAACAGCCAGACGTCGCGTTCGGTCCCCTCGTACTCGTCGAGACCCTCCTCGAAGGTGTAGTCGATCATGCTCTTGAACGGGGCCGCGCCGGTCCCGGTGGCGACGAAGACGAGGTCGCGGTCGGTGGGGTCCTGGAGCATGAACTCGTCGCCGTAGGGCCCGCGCAGGAAGAGGTCGTCGCCCTCCGTGGTGCGGTCACAGAGGTTGGGGGTGAGGTGGCCGCCGGGCACCCGTCGGATACAGAGTTCCATGTCCTCGGCGTTGGGCGAACTCGCGATCGAGTAGACCCGGGGTTCCTCCTCCTCGTAGCTGATCCGGGCGAACTGGCCCGGCACGAACTCGAAGGGCTGCTCGGGCCGGAATCCCAGTTGAAGCAACGAGGGATACGAGCGCTCGGCGCGCTCGCGGAGGGTGTCGACACGCGAGCGCATCGCCGTCGCGACCGCCTTCGCGCCCGACTCGCGGAGCGCGTCGATGGCCTCCTCCCATCCCTCGGCGTCCTCGGTTATCGGTCCCGGCGGCGAGTCGAGGTCCAACCGCTCGACGAGGGTCTCGCGGTCGTCGTCGAGCACCGTCTCGATCTCGTCGGTGCGGTCGCGGTCCATCGGTTCCGCGCGGGTCACCACCGCGTGCTGGTTCTCGATGTCGGCCTCGTCGGCCAGCTCTTGAGCACGGCGTTTGGACATTTGTTGTCTGTCCACTCTCGCTCGTCGTCGTTAGTTCTTGCGCGTCGATGCGTCCGCGTTTATCCCGCCTCGCCGCCGACCTCCGATCGATAGCCGATGACCGTCCACCCCACCGCGACCGCCCGACTACCGACGTCACGACGCGCCGTCCTCAGTGCGCTCGCGCTCTCCGGTGCGGCGGGGATCGGCTACGCGCTCGTTCGCCGCGCGACCGACGGGACCGACGCCGATTCGACCGGGCCCCTTGATGGTGGATGGACGCCGCCCCCGGCCAGCGCCGACTGGCAGTGGCAGCTCTCCGGTCCCGTGAACACCGGCTACGACGTCGCGCTCTACGACCTCGACGGGTTCGAGACACCCCGATCGGTCCTCGACTCGCTCGCCGCCGACGGACGCTACCTCATGGCGTACTTCTCGGGCGGGTCGTACGAGCGATGGCGGCCCGACGCGGGCGACTTTCCGGACTCGGTACTCGGCAACGGGCTCGACGGCTGGCCCGGCGAACGCTGGCTCGACGTGACCCGCCACGACGCCCTCGAACCAATCATGCGCGAGCGCGCACGGCTCGCGCGCTCGAAGGGGTTCGACGCCATCGAGTGGGACAACATCGACGTCCACGCCAACCCGAACACCGGGGTCTCGGTCTCCGCGGCGGACCAGATCGCGTACAACCGG
Source organism: Halococcus hamelinensis 100A6 (assembly GCF_000336675.1). Lineage (NCBI taxonomy): Archaea > Methanobacteriati > Methanobacteriota > Halobacteria > Halobacteriales > Halococcaceae > Halococcus > Halococcus hamelinensis. The sequence continues at coordinate 37,011 of NZ_AOMB01000011.1, forward strand.
CTGCTCGCGCGGATCGCCCACGACCACGGGCTCGCCACGGTTCTCAAGAACGACGCCGGACAGGTCGCGGCGCTCGAACCCGCCTTCGACGGCTGTCTCGCCGAACAGGCCTACGAGTACGATGAAGTCGACGCGTACGCGCCGTTCCTCGACGCGGGGAAGTGGCTCGGGATCTGTGAGTATCGGGGCCCGCTCGACTGTGCGGACGCGCGAAGGCGCGGGCTCCACCTCATCCGGAAACACCCACGGTTGGGTCCCGGTCGCCCCGTCTCGTGCGGATAGGCGAGCGCGGCGGTCCCGCCACCACGTCACAAGAGTTTTGCCGACGAGCGGACCACTGCCTCCCATGGCAGCCGAACGCCGCCGTGGACGGCACGCAGCCCGACCGTCGACCAGCCCCGGCTTCGGCTCTCGCTTTTTCGGTCGCTTCTGACGAGCGTGGACGCCGCGGCGGCCGAAACCCTCACACCCGAGTCGGAACCGTTAGTTGAACGACTCCCGGTAGACCCCACATGAAACTCCCCGAAGCACAGCTCGCGGTGCTCGAAGCCGCGAGCGCGAACGAGGCACAGCCGATCGACGAGATCGCGACCGAGACGGGCACGAACCCCACGACCGCCACCGGTGCGGCCTTCGCGCTCGAAGACGAGGGGCTCCTCGACGTCATCGAACACACCCGAACGACGGCGAGCCTCACCGACGAGGGCCGCGAGTACGCCGACGCTGGACTCCCCGAGACCCGGCTCTACGAGGCTGCCGACGGGATCGAGGGCGACGCCGAGATGGGGCCCGTCATCGGCGCGTCCGGACTCGACGGCCCGGCGGTCGACATCGCGCTCTCGAACTTCGCCCGGAAGGAGTATGGAAAAATCGAATCGGGAACCATCCGCATCGACCCCGAGGCCGACCCCGACGATGATCCCGAACACGCGGCGCTCGCCGCGCTCGCCGACGGCGAATCGGTCCCGGACGAGGCGGTCCTCGACCGCCTCGCGAGTCGGGACCTCGTCCAGCGCGAGGAGACGGTCGTGCGCGAGGTCCGACTCACCGACGACGGCGTGACGGCGCTGATGGAAGGCGTCGAGGCCGCCGACACCGTCGGCCAGCTCACCTCCGACCTCCTCACCACCGGCGAGTGGCGCGACGTCGAGTTCGCCGAGTACAACGTCGAAGCCGACGCCGAGCAGGTCGACGGCGGTCGGATCCACCCGCTCCGGCGGACCGCCGAACGCGTGAAGGACGTCCTCGTCGGTATGGGCTTCGAGGAGATGGACGGCCCGCACGCCGACGCGGAGTTCTGGATCAACGACGCGCTGTTCATGCCCCAGGACCACCCCGCGAGAACCCACTGGGACCAGTTCACGCTCGCGGACCCCCCGGCGATCGACGACCTGCCGGACGACCTGGTCGCGGGGGTCAAGCGTGCCCATCTGGAGGGCGTCGACGACGGCGAGGGCTATCACTCGCCGTGGGCCGAGGACGTCGCGCGCGGCCTCACACTGCGTGGACACACCACCTCGCTGTCGGCGCGCTACCTCTCGGGCGAGGCGGTCGGCGACCTCGAACCGCCACAGCGGTTCTTCAGCGTCGAGAAGGTCTACCGCAACGACACCCTCGATTCGACCCATCTCCTCGAGTTCTTCCAGATCGAGGGCTGGGTGATGGCCGAGGACCTCTCGGTACGCGACCTGATGGGCACCTTCACCGAGTTCTACGCGCAGTTCGGGATCACCGACCTCCAGTTCAAACCCACCTACAACCCCTACACCGAGCCGAGTTTCGAACTCTTCGGCGAACATCCGACGACTGGGGAACTCGTCGAGATCGGTAACTCCGGGCTCTTCAGACCCGAGATGCTCGATCCCCTTGGTGTGGACTGTGACGTGATGGCGTGGGGGCTCGCGCTCGAACGCCTCCTCATGCTCACCCACGGCTTCGAGGACATTCGTGACGTCCACGGCACGCTCGTGGATCTCGACTTCCTCCGGAACGCGGAGGTGGTCTACTGATGCCCGTCGTCGACGTCGACCCCGACGAACTCCGGCGGTTCACCGGTCACGAAACCGAGGACGACGAACTCCTCGCCGACCTCTTCGAGCTCGGCCTCGAGTTCGAAGGCGAGACCGAGGACGGCCTGTTCCAGCTCGAATTCGAGGCCGATCGGCTCGACAGACTCTCGGTCGAGGGCGTCGCGCGCTCGCTTCGCTACCAGTACGGCGACGACCGGGGGATCTACGTCCCGAACACCAACGCGCCCGACTGGACCATCGAGGTCGACGAGAGCGTCCCGGACGAGCGGCCCTACGTCACGGGCGCGGTGATCCGAGGGGTGGACCTCGACGAGGCAGGACTCGACTCGCTGATCCAGTTGCAGGAGAAACTCCACGCTACGATGGGCCGCGGGCGCGCAAAGGGGGCCATCGGGATCCACGACCTGGCGATGGTCAAGGGCCGGGCCCGGATCGAGGGCGGCGAGAACTCGATCACCTACCGCGGGGTCGACCCCGATGGCGATAGCTTCGTCGCGCTCGACGACGACGCCGAACGCACCCCCGGGGAGATCCTCACCGACCACCCGACCGGCGAGACCTACGCCGACCTCCTCGACGACTACGTGCGCTATCCCGCGATCTACGACGACCTCGGGCTGTTCTCGTTTCCTCCCGTCATCAACGGCCGGCGGACCGAGGTCGACACCGGGAGCCGTGAGCTCCTCGTCGAACTCACGGGAACCGACCAGTGGACCATCGACCGGATGTGCGCCATCATCTGCTATGCGCTCGACGCCCGCGGCGCGACGGTCGAGCGCGTGACCGTCGAGTACCCCGACGGCGACCTCGACCGGCCCGACTTCGAGGTGACCGAAAAGACCGTCGCACACGACCGGATCGAGCGCGCGCTCGGGGTCGCGCTCGACGAACGCGAGGTGGTGGACCTCCTCGAACGGTCGGGCCTCGACGCCGAGACCGACCCGACCGATGACGCGGTCTACACCGTCTCGATACCGCCCTACCGGACGGACGTGCTCCACCCCGTCGACGTGATCGACGACATCGGGCGGGCCTACGGCTTCAACGCCCTCGAACCGGAGTACCCCGACGTCAGCACGGTCGGGGGCCGCCACGAGCGCTCGCGCCACGAACGCGCGGTCCGCGAGACCCTCGTGGGGCTCGGTTTCGAGGACCTGTTGAACTTCCACCTCATCGGCGAGGCCGAGAACTTCGACCGGATGGCCCTCGACCCGTCGGACGACGCCCTCGGCGCGGCCGACCCCGCCCGGATCGCCGAGCCCTACAGCCGTGATTACGAGGTCGTCCGGACCTGGGCACTGCCCTCGCTGTTGATGGTGCTCGAAAACAACACCCACCGGCGCTACCCACAGTCCCTCGCCGAGGTCGGCCTCGTCGCCCACGTCGACCCCGAGGAAGAAACCGACCTCGCCGAGGAGCGCCACGTCGCCGGCGTCCTCGCCCGGACCGACGCCTCGTTCGAGGACGCCAAAAGTCGATTGTCGGGGCTCGCGCGCGCGTTCGACGTCGACCTCGAAACGCCCGCGACCGAGCACCCCTCGTTCATCGACGGGCGCGCCGCGAGCGTGGTGCTCGACGGCGATCACGCGGGTGTCGTCGGCGAACTCCACCCAGAAGTTCTCGTCGAGCACGGCCTCGAAGTTCCCGTCGTGGGCTTCGAGTTCCGGGCCGACGCGCTCCGATAGTCAATCGAGGTCCGCGCCGACCGCGTCCGCGACGCACTCGAAGCCGTCGCGGTCGAGCATTTCGAGGAGTCCCCGGTTGATGTCGCGCGCGATGGCCGGTCCCTCGTAGACGAACCCCGTATAGAGCTGCACCAGCGACGCGCCCGCCCGGATCTTCCGGTAGGCACCCGCCGCGCTCGATACGCCGCCGACCCCGACGACGGGGAGGTCGGTGCGCTCGGCGACGAACGCCACCGTACGCGTCGCGCGTGCATCCAACGGCTTCCCGGACAGCCCACCCTTTTCGTCCCGGTGTGCCCCGCGGAGTGATGCTGGCCGTTCGGTGGTCGTGTTCGTCGCGATGACCCCGTCGAGCCCCTCGTCCTCGGCCACGGCGACGGCCTCGGCGACCGCGTCGTCGGTGAGGTCTGGCGAGAGCTTGACGAGCAGCGGGCTCGCGCCCGCCTCGCGGAGCGTTCCGAGGATCCGTTCGAGGTGTGCGCGGTTCTGGAGGTCGCGGAGCCCCGGCGTGTTCGGGCTCGATACGTTGACCACGAAGTAGTCACCCGTCGAACAGCGCTCGTAGGAGGAGACGTAATCGGCGGCCGCGTCGTCGAGCGGGGTCGACTTCGACTTCCCGATGTTGACGCCAACCGGAACGTCCACGCGTGCGTGCGCGAGGCGCTCGCCGATCCGGTCGGCCCCGTGGTTGTTGAACCCCATCCGGTTGACGAGCGCGCGGTCGTCCGGCAGCCGGAACAGCCGCGGGCGCGGGTTGCCGCCCTGTGGTTCGGCGGTGACGCCACCGACCTCGACGTGGCCGAAGCCGAACGCCGCCAGCGCCCGCGGGATCTCGGCGTTCTTGTCGAAGCCAGCCGCCATCCCGACGGGGTTCGGGAAGTCGAGGCCGAACGCGACCGTTCGGAGCCGGTCGTCGTCGACCCGATATCGTGCGTCGAGCGCGCGCTCGGCCGGGGTGTGTTGGACGGCTCCGAGAACCGTCTTCGCGGCTCCGTGGACCGACTCCGCCGGGAGACGAAACAACAGCGGCTTCAGCGCGTCGTAGCCTGTCATGCGGTTCGGTGGTCCGACGGTCACGTCGAACCCTCAGAAGTCGTGTTCGACCTCGTCCTGGTCGGCCTTCTGGATGATGATCTTGTCCTCGCGAACGCGAACGAACACCTCGTCGCCGATCGCCATCCCCGCAACCGAGAGTTCGTCTTCGTGGAGGTTGACGTGTACGTTGTGGTACTCGCCCTCGTTGTCTTTTGCCCCGCTCGGACTGAGCTTCTTTTTCCGTACCATCGCGGCGTCTGACTCGGGACTTCGCGGTTGGATACTCTTAACCTTACGGTCCGTTCGTCGTCCCGTCGGGTTCGTGGCCACCCAGCCCCAACTATCGGCTTCCGTCACCCGATATGAGGGACATGTTTATACATCGCCCTGTGTTGGGTTGGCATGGAGTGGTGAAACCATGGCACGTGATACGGATGGCAAGCGGAACTTCGCACTGCGCGACGCGAACGGCGAGACCAGCGTTTTCTCGGGACGAACCCCGCGTCAGGCTGCGCTGAAGGCCGCTCGACGGCTCGAACCGGCCGACGGCGAGTCGAACGCGAGCCGACAGGACCTCCGGCTTCGTGAGAAGGGGACCCACAAGGTCCACATCTACGAGGGGTGGGCCTGGCGCGAGGACGCCCCCGACGACAAGCCGGACTGGATGCCCTCGACGATCACCGAGGCGAACGTCTCGAAGCAGGGCATCGAACACCTAGAGGAACTGTAGTCCGCCGAATCCCCACTTACTTTGCCGCCGCGCGACGAGCCACGGCTGCGCGGCCAGACACCCGACCAGACCCGACGCGCACGCGTGGGATGACCGGCCGGCCTCCAGCCGCGCGATATTCCTCCGAGTCCCTCGACGACCCCGACTATCGAACCGTTTTGAGGGTAGTTCGTTTTGGTACCGGCAACATTTCAGCCGATCCCCGATGAAGGATCGTCCGTGAGAGGCGACTTCGCGAAGCAAGCCAACGGGCCGCACACGGCGTCTAATCCGACGGACTTATGAGTTAGTCGGGATTTGGAGTGAAATGCGAAGGTCGGTTGGAAACGACCGACGAAGCAGGAATCCGACGCCCTTAAGTGGTACAGGGCACTCGGATGGAATGCAGAAAGCAAGCGAAGTCGAGGGCCGTTCAATTCGGCCCTCGGGATGGATTCCCGGAGGCGAGTTCGGCTCGCCTTCGACGACATCGCTTCGGAGGGTTTATCCCTTCGAACGATGTACGATGGAATCCGAAGCAAGCGAAACCAAGGCCGGCAACGCCGGTCTTTGCAGCGGGCTTCCGAGGGCGAGGTCGACTCGCCCCGGATGACATCCGATTCGGAGGGTTTATCCCTTCGAACGATGTACGAGGAAGTCCGAAGGAGATGAGGATTCCGCCCCTGCGGTCCGCCGTCAAGACGGGATCTGATGGTAGCCCTTGGTAGTTCGGTGACACCCGGTTCGGTCCGTGGTGTCGCTGAATGCGAACCCGATAGGTGAACACACCCTTGTGTTCCCGCCTATACCCCCCGAGCCTTGTGCTCGGGACATTCCGGTTGATCCTGCCGGAGGCTATTGCTATCGGGATCCGATTCAGGCATGCTAGTCGTACGAGTTCAGACTCGTGGCGTATAGCTCAGTAACACGTGGTCAAACCACCCTCTGGACCGGGATACCCTCGGGAAACTGAGGTCAATCCCGGATACTGCTTTCACGTTGGAAAAACGGAAAGCTGGAAACGGTCCGCCGCCGGAGGACGTGACTGCGGCCGATTAGGTAGACGGTGGGGTAACGGCCCACCGTGCCAATAATCGGTACGGGTTGTGAGAGCAAGAGCCCGGAGACGGAATCTGAGACAAGATTCCGGGCCCTACGGGGCGCAGCAGCCGCGAAACCTTTACACTGCACGACAGTGCGATAAGGGGATCCCGAGTGCGAGGGCATACAGTCCTCGCTTTTCGTGACCGTAAGGTGGTCACAGAATAAGGGCTGGGCAAGACCGGTGCCAGCCGCCGCGGTAATACCGGCAGCCCGAGTGATAGCCAATTTTATTGGGCCTAAAGCGTCCGTAGCCGGCCGAACGGGTCCGTCGGGAAATCCCCCCGCTTAACGGGTGGGCGTCCGGCGGAAACCAGTCGGCTTGGGGCCGGGAGACCAGAGGGGTACGTCCGGGGTAGGAGTGAAATCCTGTAATCCTGGACGGACCACCGGTTGCGAAAGCGCCTCTGGAGAACGGACCCGACGGTGAGGGACGAAAGCTAGGGTCTCGAACCGGATTAGATACCCGGGTAGTCCTAGCCGTAAACGATGCTCGCTAGGTGTGACGCAGGCTACGAGCCTGCGTTGCGCCGTAGGGAAGCCGAGAAGCGAGCCGCCTGGGAAGTACGTCCGCAAGGATGAAACTTAAAGGAATTGGCGGGGGAGCACTACAACCGGAGGAGCCTGCGGTTTAATTGGACTCAACGCCGGACATCTCACCGGCACCGACAACGTGCAGTGACGGTCAGTTTGATGAGCTTACCTGAGCCGTTGAGAGGAGGTGCATGGCCGCCGTCAGCTCGTACCGTGAGGCGTCCTGTTAAGTCAGGCAACGAGCGAGACCCGCGTCCATAATTGCCAGCAGCACCCTTGTGGTGGCTGGGTACATTATGGAGACTGCCGTCGCTAAGACGGAGGAAGGAACGGGCAACGGTAGGTCAGTATGCCCCGAATGTGCCGGGCGACACGCGGGCTACAATGGCCAGGACAGTGGGACGCTACCCCGAGAGGGGACGCTAATCTCCTAACCCTGGTCGTAGTTCGGATTGCGGATTGAAACTCATCCGCATGAAGCTGGATTCGGTAGTAATCGCGTTTCAGAAGAGCGCGGTGAATACGTCCCTGCTCCTTGCACACACCGCCCGTCAAATCACCCGAGTGAGGTCGGGATGAGGCCGACGCAACGTCGGTCGAATCTGGGCTTCGCAAGGGGGATTAAGTCGTAACAAGGTAGCCGTAGGGGAATCTGCGGCTGGATCACCTCCTAACGAACGGGACCGGGCCGACGGCCCGGCCCACGTACGTTCGCAGTCAGCGACCCACGGTGCCGACCGGGCACCGATGAACTACCAAGGGCTGCCGACAGAACGCGACAGCCTTCCGTTGTCGTGTCCCGCAGCGGGTGGACGCGAACGAGGAAGGCGGGCCCATAGCTCAGTGGGAGAGTGCCTCCTTTGCAAGGAGGATGCCCTGGGTTCGAATCCCAGTGGGTCCATATGTCGGGTTGAAGCGAACCGAGTCCCTTAAGTGGGTCTCGGGGATATGCTTGAATCCGACCGAACCGATGCACCACCCCGTGCAAGCGTGGGTGGGAAGGGTTGAGACACGCCTGCCAACACTCAGGCGTGTGGATGAGACCGTGTGTACGTGCGATCCAGGCGTCCACTGGACCCGTTCAGCGGGTTCATGGATTCTGATTGAAGACCGTGGCTACTATGCCAACTGGTGGATAGCTCGGCTCGAGTGCCGATGAAGGACGTGCCAAGCTGCGATAAGCTCAGGGGAGCCGCACGGAGGCTTAGAACCTGAGATTTCCGAATGGGAATCCCTACAACAATTGCTTCGCGCAATGGGGAACGCCGGGAACTGAAACATCTCAGTACCGGCAGGAAGAGAAACCGAACGGGATGTCGTTACTAACCGCGAGTGAACACGACACAGTCCAAACCGAAGCTTCGAGGCAACCGCCTCGTGAGCAATGTGGTGTGCGGACTGACTCTCATCACCGGATCGCCTGTATGAAGTCTCCTGGAATGGAGCGTGAAACAGGGTGAAAACCCCGTAATACAGGTCAGTACGGTGTGCGTCAGCTCCAGAGTATCGGGGGTTGGATATCCCTCGTGAATATAGCCGGCATCGACGGCTAAGACTAAACACAACTCGAGACCGATAGTGAACAAGTAGCGTGAGCGAACGCTGAAAAGCACCCCAAGAAGGGAGGTGCAATAGGGCTTGAACTCAGTTGGCGATCGAGCGACGGGGCATACAAGGCGCAACGAACAACGACCCGGGGGCGACCCCGCAGTAGGATTCGTTGCGAGCCGATGTTCCGTCGTGCGTTTTGAAAAACGAGCCAGGGAGTGTGTCTGCTTGACGAGTCTAACCCGAGTATCGGGGAAGGCACAGGGAAACCGACATGGCCGCAGCATCTTTGATGCGAGGGCCGCCGTGTTCAAGCGCGGGGAGTCGAGCGGACACGACCCGAATCCGGACGATCTACGCGTCGGCAAGGTGAAGCGTGGCGAAAGCCGCGTGGAGGCCTGCTAGGGATGGTGTCCTACAATACCCTCCCGTGACCGCCGTGTAGGGGTGAAAGGCCCATCGAGTCCGGCAACAGCTGGTTCCGACCGAAACATGTCGAAGCATGACCTCTGCTGAGGTAGTTCGTGGGGTAGAGCGACCGATTGGAGGGTCTGACTCCGAGAGGAGTCAGCCCTCCTGTCGAACTCCGAACCTACGAACGCCGTAGACGCAGGGAGTCCGGTGTGCGGGGTAAGCCTGTGCACCGTGAGGGAGACAACCCAGAGTTTGGTTGAGGTCCCCAAGTGTGGACTAAGTGCGATCGAAGGTGGTTCCGAGCCATAGACAGCCGGGAGGTGAGCTTAGAAGCAGCTACCCGCTAAGAATAGCGTAACAGCTTACCGGCCGAGGTTTGGAGCGCCGAAAATGATCGGGGCTCAAGTCCACCACCGAGACCTGACGACACACATACGTGTGATTCCGTAGGTCGGCGCTCTGTTCGGGTGGAAGTACGGGTGAGAACTCGTATGGACCGAGCAGTGACGATAATCCTGGCCACAGTAGCAGCGGTAGTCGGGTAAGAATCCCGACGGCCAAACGGACAAGGGTTCCTCGGCAATGTTCGTCAACCGAGGGTTAGCCGGTCCTTAGTCCCACCGCAATTCGAGTGGGACGAACCGGGAAACTGGTTAATATTCCAGTGCCTGCGTGCAATCATGCCGACGCTTTGGGGTCGATCGAGCCGGGCACTCGCCCGGTCGAATCATCAAAACTCGTGGAAGCCGTAATGGCACGAAGCGGGCGAACGTTGAGACAGGGAAACTCGATCCAACCCAGAGCCCGTGAAAAGGCGCACGCTGACCGTACCCAGATCCGACACAGGTGTCCGTGGCGGCGAAAGCCAAGGCCTGTCGGGGACAACCGACGTTAGGGAATTCGGCAAATTAGTCCCGTACGTTCGCAATAAGGGATGCCTGCTCCGGAATGGAGCAGGTCGCAGCGACTCGGACGCTCCAACTGTCTAATAACAACATAGGTGACCGCAAATCCGCAAGGACTCGTACGGTCACTGAATCCTGCCCAGTGCGGGTATCTGAACACCTCGTACAAGAGGACGAAGGACCCGTTAACGGCGGGGGTAACTATGACCCTCTTAAGGTAGCGTAGTACCTTGCCGCTTCAGTAGCGGCTTGCATGAATGGATGAATGAGAGCGTCACTGTCCCAACGTTGGGCCCGGTGAACTGTACGTTCCAGTGCGGAGTCTGGAGACCCCCAAGGGGAAGCGAAGACCCTATAGAGCTTTACTGCAAGCTGTCGCTGGGACACGGTCGCTAGTGTGCAGGATAGGTAGGAGTCGTTACGCAGGCACCCGCGCCAGCGGGCCGCCGAGACATCACTGAAATACTACCCACTAGTGACTGTGACCCTTACTCCGGGAGGAGGACACCGGTAGCTGGGCAGTTTGACTGGGGCGGTACGGGCTTGAAAAGATATCGAGCCCGCCCGAAGATCATCTCATCCGGGTCGGAGACCCGGAAAAGAGCGTAAGAGCAAAAGATGGTCTGACAGTGTTCTCTCTAACACGGGAACGCTGACGCGAAAGCGTGGTCTAACGAACGGATGAGCCTGCTTGATGCGGGCCATTTACGACAGAAAAGCTACCTTAGGGATAACAGAGTCGTCACCGGCAAGAGCACATATCGACCCGGTGGCTTGCTACCTCGATGTCGGTTCCCTCCATCCTGCCCGTGCAGCAGCGGGCAAGGGTGAGGTTGTTCGCCTATTAAAGGAGGTCGTGAGCTGGGTTTAGACCGTCGTGAGACAGGTCGGCTGCTATCTATTGGGGGTGTTATGGTACCTGACGGGAACGATCGTATAGTACGAGAGGAACTACGATTGGTCGCCACTGGTGTACCGGTTGTCCGAGAGGGCACGTGCCGGGCAGCCACGCGACATGGGGTAAGAGCTGAACGCATCTAAGCTCGAAACCCACCCGGAAAAGAGGTTCCACCGAGGTCACTCGTAGAAGACGAGTTCGATAGACTCGGGGTGTACGCGCCGAGGCAACGAGGCGTTTAGCCCGCGAGCACTAACAGACCAAGCCACACTAGTCATATCGCATTGGAATCCGTCCAGCTGGACGGGTCCAGGCGCAAACTGGATCGCACGTATTACACACATCGACGCAGCCCGAACGCATCGGCCACCGATCGTCGGCTTCACGTGGTTCGAGTCCACGGATCGGCATTAAGGCGGCCACAGCGGCGGGGCGACTCCCGTACCCATCCCGAACACGGCAGATAAGCCCGCCAGCGTTCCAACGAGTACTGGAGTGCGCGAGCCTCTGGGAAAATTGCCTCGCAAGAGGGGCCAAGTACGAGCCCAGGAACGCAATCGGTAGTACACGCAGGGTCCGTCCCGGTGGAACCCGAGACCGTTCCGTTACAACGGCTCGCAACTGGTGGTTCGCCGCCTCCCATTCATATCTCGGTGCACGCCTCGCGTGCACCGACCCATCATTCACCATCGCTGAGTGGAAACGCTCGGCGATGATCGCTATCGTTATACAAGCACCACGAGTAGTGTCAACCGCGCCAAGGTGGCAGAGTCCGGCCTAACGCAGCGGCCTGCAGAGCCGCCCATCGCCGGTTCAAATCCGGCCCTTGGCTTTCTGCTGTGAGCACGTACGCGAACAGCGGAAGCCACGCCGATTCGAATCACGAGAGGGGAACGAAGTGAGCCTCTCTCCGGTTCAAATCCGGCCCTTGGCTTCCTTCGACCCATTTTCCGTTCCAGTTCGCTTCGTAGCGACTGTGTCCCGCTGATCGTCCGTCGGGGTGACTGCTCCGGAACCATCGGATAGCGGAGCGGCCACGAATATCCATCTCACGAAAAGCAACGATTATACCGGAGGAACCTATCTTGGGGTGTATGCAACGACGGGCTGCGGCGATCTACGTCGTTTTCTTCGTGGTGGTCGCGATCGCGGCGTACTCCCTGACGACGGTCGCGGAGGAGCCGTCGGTTTCGGTCGAGGGCGAGAGCTACGCACAGGGCGATCCCATCACCGCTGGCGGCACGCAGTGGACCGTCAACATCGCGGATGGAAGCGGCAACGTCTCGTCGACCAACGACTCGGCACGGTTCACGACCTCGTTCTCGAACAACTCCTCGCTCGCCTTCCAGAACGGGATGTATCGGCCGGCACCGAACGACTCCAGCGAGGGTGCTGGAACGGCATCGACCGGCACCACGAGCGGTGCCGGAACGACCGGCACCAGCACGACTGGCCCGTCGACGAGCGCCACCACGAGCGGCGGCGGAACGAACGCCTCGTCGAGCACCCCCGGCACCGAGTTCCGCGTCGTCATCCCCAACGAGTCGGCGGGCAGCGCTTCGGGTGGAAACGCGTCGGGCGGGAACGCGTCGGCCGCGAACGTCTCGTCGTTCACCCTCCACCAGGAGTTCGACACCGCCGCCCGCCTGCGGGCCGACCCGGCGGTCGCGGACACCACGCTGAGCGGTGCGAACGACACGGAGTACGTCCGATATCGCAACGGAACGACCCAGACGCTCGAGGCCTACCTCCCGGAACCGACGACCCGAAACGTCTCCGTCGGTGACCGATTCCCCTACCGGAACAACTCCTCGCAGGTCGAGTCCATCAACACCAGCGGCGTGACGCTCGCCTGGCGGGCGAACCTGACGCGTTCACAGGAGCTCGCCGCCGGGGAGAACGTCACCCTCGGCGGCACGACCTACGTCGCCCAGTTCCCACAGAACGACAGCGTCGTGCTCTCACAGAACGTCTCGGGCTATCAGGCCGAGCAGGCAGCGCTCGAACACTTCAACGACCGCATGCTCGGGCTCTGGGGTGTCGTCATCATCAGCCTGTTCGCCGCCATCCTGGTCCTCGCACTGGCGTATCTGCCGGTCCGGGGCTGACGACTGGCGCTTTCGACTCATCGACCGTCCCCGACCCGCGGCTCCGTTCACGACTCTCTTCGACCCGACCCCTCCAGCGTTCGCTGTTCGCTCTTCACTATCGTTCAGTGGAACAGCGGGCTGGGAGGGATTCGAACCACCTGAACTTCGCTCGCGTTGCTCGCTCGTTCCGTCCTCCGAACCCTCCAGCGTTCGCTGTTCACTCTTCACTATCGTTCAGTGGAACAGCGGGCTGGGAGGGATTCGAACCCTCGACCGTCTGGTTAAAAGCCAGACGCTCTGCCTAACTGAGCTACCAGCCCTCGTTCCGAATCTTGAGTGTCGTGCGTAAATCAGTACCGCTCGCCGGTCGTGGGCTCGAGGGCCGCGAGCGCGTCGGCGACCACGTCGGCGGGGTCGACCCGCCGGAGGGCGGCGCGGCGTCTGAGTTCGGTGTAGGTCTCCACCGGGAGCCGAAGCCGTAGCTCGCCGAGCGTCACGTCGTGGGAAGCGAGGGCGTCGGCGGGCGAGGTGCCGGCGTTGATCGCGCTCGCCACCGCACGGACCTCGCGAACGGTGAGGTCGCTGTCGAGCACCGCCCACGCGAGCTGGAAGCGTGCGTGGTCGGAGACCCGCGCGATGTGTTTGGCCGCCGTGGGCGCGATCTCGCCGGCGGCGACGTACTGGCGGATCGACCGGGGCAGGTCGTGGACCCGGGCCCACTTCCGGATGAACGAGACGGTGACGGCGTCGCCGGTACGGGCGGCGGCGGCCTTGTAGGAGCCCTCCCCGCGAACGAGCGCCGCGCACGCCGCCGCGCCACGGAGCATGTAGACGCTGTCGGCGCTCTCGACGGTATCGTCGGCGAACGCCTCGACCACCTCGGCGGCGGTCGCGAGGCTCTCCGGGTCGTCCGGGTCGAACTGGACGGCTTCCTCGGCGCGCTCGCCGGCGAAACTCGGGTCTCCCCGGACGACCGGCTCGCCGATCGGTGACTCGCGGTCGGTGGTCGGCTCGTCCGGGCTCATAGGTGATCGGTGGTCGCAACGACCAAAAACACCCCGCCCCCGCAGTCCCGGAGCACCCGGTCAGTCGTCCTCTTCTTCGTCGTCGCTCTCGGCCTCCCGCCGGTTCGAGAGGTGCTCCCAGATCTCAGTACAGCCCGCACCGTCCTCGATGTCGTCGAGGTAGTTCGAGGAGGACTCCTCGTCGGCTTTCGCGTCGCTCACCGGCTCGTCCTCCGCACGCCGCCCGGGAAGCGACTCCGCGACCGTCGTGCCCTCTCGGCAGTGATTCCTTTCATCGGAACATCGTACGGTAGCTTCCTGTATAAACGCGCGTCCACCCGTAAGCCCTACCCTGACTCCCGTTTAGCGGCAAGGGGATCCGAAAGCTCCGACGGTGATTAGCCGCCGATCCGCTCTCAGTCGTGCGGTTTCGGGTTCGATCCCCGTCACTGGATTCGAACGCCAACCGCTTTCCGTCCTCCGGCCCGTGTTCCGTCCATGACCGCCAGCGACTGGACTACGGACGAGATGGGGGACCTACACGGGAAAACCGTCGTCGTCACCGGCGCGAACAGCGGGCTTGGTTACGAGGCCGCCCGCGAGTTCGCGCTCCACGGCGCTGACGTCGTGCTCGCGTGTCGAAGCGTCGAGCGGGGCACCGAGGCGGGCGAACGGATCCGTGAGGAAGCACCCGACACCCGCCTCACGGTGATCGAACTCGACCTCGCGGACCTCTCGTCGGTGGGTGCGTTCGCCGCGGCGTTCGCGGACACCCACGACGAGCTCCACGTGCTCTGCAACAACGCCGGCGTGATGGCGGTCCCCCGAAGCGAGACGGTCGACGGCTTCGAGACACAGTTCGGGGTGAACCACCTGGGCCACTTCGCGCTCACGGCCGCGCTGCTGGGCCACCTCCGCGAGACCGAGGGCGAGACGCGCGTCGTCACCCAGAGCAGCGGACTCCACGAGAACGGCGAGATCGACTTCGAGGACCTCCAGGGCGAGGACGCATACGACGAGTGGGCGGCCTACGGCCAGAGCAAGCTCGCGAACGTCCTGTTCGGCTACGAACTCCACCGTCGCCTCCGCGAGGCCGAGGTCGACGACGTCACCAGCGTGGTCTGTCACCCCGGCTACGCCGCGACCGACCTCCAGCGGCGCGGTCCCGAGCAGTCCGGCTCGCGGCTCCGGCTCTGGGGGATGCAGGCCGCGAACGCGCTGGTCGCCCAGGACGCCGCCACTGGAGCCCTCCCGCTGCTCTACGCCGCGACCACGCCCGACATCGAGGGTGGCGAGTACGTCGGCCCCGGTGGCCTTCGGAACATGCGCGGCCACCCCGCGGTCCAGGCATCGAGCGACCGGTCGTACGACGAGGGGACCGCCCGACGGCTCTGGGCGGTCTCGGAGGAACTCACCGGCGTGAGCTACGATCTCGCACCCGCGCGGACGGTCTGACTCGGTCCGAGGTCCGAGGTTCGAGGTTCTATACCGCCGGCTCGCTCGACACCGCCGCGTCGGTTCGGTCGGCGGTGGTGGGTTCGAACCGCTCGACCAACCGATCCACGCTGGATCCGATCCCGCGTTCGATGCGTCCCCGAACGAACGGCGCGAGCACCCGCATTCTACCGCGAAACGCCATGCTCCCGGTGTAAATGACCACGGTCTCGCCATCACACGTCGCCAGCGTGTACGTGACCTCGACGGGCGTTCGTCCGACGACCGTCCGGTAGCCGAACGTCGTCGGTGCCTCGTACCTGGTACACTCCTCGACGTTCTCCGAGCGACCGCCGGCCGTTCGGACCACGCGCGTCCACCGGGCTCCGACCGCCATCCCACCGTCGAACTCGTCCACGGCTACCACTCGATCCTTCCACTGGCGGTCGTTTCGGGGGTCGGCGACGAACGAGAAGACGTCGGTCGCCGGTGCGGCTACTCTGACCCGGTATTCGAAGTCCATTATCTCACACGATCGTACGTTATAGAGCTACCGTCCTAAGCCTGTCGGCAGCTCCGGGCTCCGACCTCACACCTCGACGACGTCACCGCGTTCCGGTGCGCTCGCATCGAACCCGTCCTCCTGCAGTTCGGCGGCGAACGCGGCACATCGATCCCCGTGATTGACGAGCACTCGCGAATCGCGGTACGAATCGAGGAAGGCGCTGAGCCCGTCGTGGTCGGCGTGTGCCGAGAGGTCGTAGCGTTCGACCTGTGCGCTCACGGGCATCACCCGGCCGTCGATCTCGGCGCGACCGGTGTCGAGCAGCTCCCGTCCCGGCGTGCCGGCGACCTGATAGCCCACGAAGGCGACCTTGTTCACTGGATTCCCCCTGATGAGCGGGATGTAGGTCATCGCCGGCCCGCCCGAGAGCATCCCGCTGGTGGTGATCACCACCGTGTTCTGGTCGGCGATCCGCTCGCGCTGGCCGGGGTTCGAGACGAACCGGGCGTGTGCGTTCGCCCGCTTGAGCGCGTCCTCGCGGACGAAGCCCGACGTGCGCCGGAGGAGTTCGGTGACGCGCTTGCCCATCCCGTCGACGTAGCACTCGATGTCGTGACGTGCACAGATCGCCATCACCTCCTGTGTTCGTCCGATGGCGAACGCCGGCACCACGACGGTGCCGCCCTCCCAGAGCGTGGTCCGGAGGCTCTCGACGAACCGTTCCTCGACCGCCGCGCGCGCCTCGTGCTCGACGTCGGAGTAGGTCGACTCACAGACCACGACGTCGGCTGCGGGCCGTGCGGTGGAGCCACCCACGATCCGCTGGTCGGCGGTGTGGAAATCGCCCGTATAGAGGATCCGGGTGCCGTCACGCTCGACGAGGACGTGTGCACTGCCCGGGATGTGGCCCGCGTCGAAGAGGGTGACGTCGTGGCCCGCGGCGTCGAACCGCTCGCGGTAGTCGTGGAGTTCCGAGACCTGGGTGAGCCGGGCGACGTCGGTCTCGGTGAACGGACACTGCGGGGTGCCGCCGCGGAGTTTCAGGGTGTCGCGCGCGAGCAACAGCCCCAGGTCGCGCGTCGGCGGCGTCCAGTGGACCGGCGGGCGGGCGTCGCCAGAGAGGAGCGCGGGGACGGTGCCGACGTGGTCGAGGTGGCCGTGCGAGACCACGACCGCGTCCGGATCGACGTTGCCGACGGGAAACCCGGGCGGGGTTCCGGACTTCATGCCGTAATCGAGGAGCAGCGAGTCGTCGAGGAGGACCGCGCTCCGGCCGACCTCGCGTGCTCCGCCGCAGAAACGGAGTTCCATTGTGGACCCTACCGGCCCGACGGGTTTCGGCCCGTCGGTCCCGCGCTCAGTCGTTCTTCAGCTCGTCGACCCAGCCCGGCTGGCCGACGTCGGTCGAGCCGACGCCCGAGAACCGACGGGTGGTCTCGATGGTGACGGGCTCGCCGGAGCTGAGGTAGTCAGTGGTCCGGGTGGTCTCGAGGCTCCGAACCACGCCGGTCTCGGGGTTCATCACCAGCGTCGAACCGAAGGCCGTGACGTCCTCGCCTCGGTAGAGCGCGCCCGAGGTGTCGACGCTGTCGGTCCCGTTGGCGACGTAGACCGCGAGTCGGGTGCCGTCGCGGGTGACGGTGTCCGAGCGCTCGTAGTCGACCGCGCGGACGGTCTCGTAGACCCGGTTGCTACCGGTGAGGCTTCCCGCCAGCGGCTTGCCGAGCTCCTCGGTCTCGTACTGGGAGTCGCCCGAGAGCACGTTTCGTTTGTAGGCCGTCGCGCCCTCGGCGTAGGTGTACCGAGTGGCCTCCTCGGTGGGGCTGGAGACCTGATACGCGGTGTCGGCGTCGAGGTCGACACGCGCGCCGCTCGTCTCGGTCTCGGGACCGTCCGCGGTCGGGTCGCGGAGCGTCGAACTCGCGTTGACCGTGAAGCTCCCGGCCGACTGCAGCGCGCTCTCGTGGGCGTCGGCGATCGACCTGGCGTCGAGCGGCGGCTCCGGCCCGACGGCGGCTTCGGTCGTCGACGTCGTGTTCTCGGTCGGTGTCTCGGTTGCCGTCTCGGTGGACGTCGGGGTACCGGTCGCCGTGGTGGTCTCGGTTCCAGTCGATGTGTTGGTCGGTGTCGTCGTTGCCGTCGGTGTCTCGGTTGGCGTCGGCGTCTCGGTCGCCGGGGTGGTTCCGGCCGGCGTTTCGGTTGCCGTGGCTGTCGTGGCCGAGGTTCGCGTTCCGGTGGCCGTCGCCGTCCCGTCGGTCGTTTCGCTCGACGTGACGGTCGCGGTCGATACGGCCGTGGTCGGCGCTGCCGTCGACATCGACGTCCCGGTCGCCGTCGCCTTGACGGCCGTGGCCGTCGGTCCGGGCTCGGAGCCGTTCTCGGTGGGCACGGCGGTCGAGTCCCCACTGTTCGAGAGGCCGCTACAGCCGGCGAGTGCGACGAGCGCGATGACGACGAGGATGAGGGCCGTTCGTCGTACCATGCGTTTTTTGAAACGGGTGTTGCCATGAATCTACTGGTCGTCCGCCGCTCGGGGTCGAACGGGCGTCGCCCGGGCGACCGGCTTTCAATACGCTTTTGAGGGGCGACCGGCTTCCTTCCGCCATGGCTGATTTCACGGTCGTCGTCGCCGACCCCGAGGACGGGGCGGCCTACCAGCGCGCGGTCGAGGGACAGGACGCGAACCGATTCATCGGACGGTCCATCGGCGACGAGGTCGATGGCGGCGCGGTCGGGCTCGACGGCTACACCGTCGAACTCACGGGCGGGTCGGACACCGCCGGCCGACCGATGCGCGAGGACGTCGCGGGCTCGACGCTCTCGTCGGTGCTCCTCTCGGGCGGCACCGGGTACCACCCGACGAGCGACGGCGAGCGAAAGCGCGTCACGGTTCGGGGCCGCGAGGTCGGCGACGAGACCCGCCAGATCAACGCCACCATCACCGGGCGTGGCGACCAGTCGGTCGACGAGCTCTTCGGCGAGGGCGACGACGCCGACGAGTAGTGCCCGAGCGCCTCCCGAGCGACCACCCCTCGGTCGAGACGGTCGAGGTGACCATCGACCGCTGGGGCCGAACCCGATCCCGTCTCTCGCTCCCCGCCGATGGCCGTTTTCCTCCCGGAGCCGTGCGGCTGGTCGTCGACGACGTCACCCGCCACGCGACCATCGAGACCACCGACGACGGCGGCCACGAGGTCAAAGGAGCCTACGATAACGCCCGTCTCGCGCGCGAGCACGACGGCGAGGACCGACTCGAAGCCTGGCGGCGTGCGGTGGGCCTCGACCACGGTCGGCGGGTCGCCCTCGACATCGTCGAGTCGGGGTTCCTCTACGGGATCCGTAAACCGGGCGAGCGCTCGGTCTACGAGGCCGTCGAGTCACCGAACGAGAGCCTCGCGTCCATCGCGCGCGACCTCGACGGCTGAATCCCCCGGGCTTTTCTTCGCGGATCGACTACGGCGCGCATGAACCCCGAACGACGCGCGTTCCTCGCGGGCGACGAACCCGACGAGGTCCTGGTCTTCTTCGCCGAATCGGCGGTCTCGGACCTCGGCACCCTCTCCCAGCACGGCGAACAGGTCCCTCGGGGGGTCGTCCTCGTCCTCGAAGCCGAACGCGGCCGGAGCGCGTTCGAGGGCGCGACCGGCGTCGACCCGATGGCGCTCGCGAGCTCGGCGATGCAGGCCGAGGGAACCCTCGACCTCGACTCGTTCGAGGGCGAGTGTCCCGAGGGCGACGGTGGCGAGCACGCCCCGCGATTCGTCTTCGCGTTCGCGGAGGAACAGAACGAGGAGGTGGGCGAGATCTACGCCGAGGGCGACGTGATCCACGCCTACGCGGTCTGTGAGTGCGGGACGGCCTACTCCGACCGCTGGGTCGTGGACGAACGCTGACTCGTCGAATCCTCACACCACGCCGGACGTACGGCCGTTCTCAAAGCCACAACCGCCGGATCCGTCCACCCGGCAGTCGCACGCTCGGAGACACGATTGCTTCGGCTGGTCGGGCATGAGACAACGATCCGGGTTCCCGAAGTGTTCGGGTCCATCGATTCGTCCCCTACGTATCCCGTCTCCTCCATCTCTTCGAACACGTCGATGGTGAGAAACGATATCTACGACCGTGATTCGATGAACCGGGGTTAGGTCCAGTCGCGGACGTACTGTATGGTGTCGTCGAGGTCGTCGAACTGGCGCTCGATCCGAGAAACGGCTGTCTCGACCGCACCCGGCCGCATATCCTGGGGGACGAACAAAACACCGTGATGGGAGCCGAACTGGCCGAAATCCTTGTCGCCGTTAGTCAGTACAACCAACCCGTTTTCGCGTGCGTGCTCGATGACCGACTCGTCGGTCGCTGCCTGATCGAGCACATCCTGGACTCGAACGACCTCGTGACCGTGCGACCGGAGCGCATTCAGACACGCCGACTTGACGTGAACGTCCGCGATCAGGTCCATCAGGTGCGCTCTATCGTGCCGGGTCGTTCGCGGCGGATGTCCTCGACGAACGCGTCCCGACGGGTCTCGATCTCGTCCATCTCCTCGGGCGTGTCGTAATAGTACGCGAGCGCGTGATAGACGTCGGCGAGATCGATGTCGTAGTCGGCGGCGATCTGGGCGGGGTCGTCGCCCGCGTCGAGGCGTTCCTTGATGTGGATGACGCCAACGCGAGTCCCCTCTACTCGGGGGTCTCCACCGAGAACGTCCGGCGATCGCACAACCTCACGCATACCGATGAATCCTCGTCCGGGACGGTTAAGCGTACCGTCGGGTTGTCCGCCGCTGTCGATGTGATTCGCCGTCTCACTCGTTCGATTCGCCGTCGGCGACGCCGTCGACCACCTCCGAATCGAGCCGCTTGAACGCTTCCAGGATCACCCGTTTCGTCACCGCACCCTGAGTCGTCCAGTGGTGGGCGTAATCCAGCATGTCGTCGTAGATGTCGGGTTTACAGCCCGCGGCCTTCGGGTGGCCGCCGCCGTTGACCTGGCCCGCGACCTCGTGGCACCGCTCGAAACTTTCGGTGCCGCGGATGCTCGCGCTCCCGGCGGGTTTGACGACGACCGCCGCGTCGGCCCCCGCCTCCCGCAGCGCCTCACAGACCTCGTTCTGCGAGCAGCGGCCGTAGGTGACACCGACCGTCCACGGGCCGACGCGCTTCATCTCCGCGCGCTCGACCGCCCGCTCGATCAGCGCCTCCTTCTCGATCCGCTGGTCGGCGAGGAACGCCTCGACTTCGGATGGAAGGTCCGCGCCGTGTTCGCGCACGGTGGCGATGTACGCCTCGGGTTCGGCCCAGTGGGCGTAGTCGGCGAGGTCGTCGCTTCGGGGGTCCTCGCGCAGCCAGAGGTCGTGGTCGCGGGTGACGGCCGCGAGTTCGGTGTATCGCGGGTCGAAGTCGTGGTCGAGCGATTCGAGGGTCACGTCCGTCGAACAGACCTCCTCGCTGTCCCCGACCACGAGCCGCGCGCCGTGGTCGCGGACCTTCTCCATGTCTTCGGCCTCCCACTGGTGGTGGTCGAACCACTCGACGCTCGCGGCGCGGGTCGTGAGGCGGTCGAACTGGCCCGAGATGTAGTAGAAGTCGTCGACAGAGAGGTCGCAGACGAACACCTGCGCACCCGTCTCGACGTGATCGGCCACCCGGTCGATGGTGTTGCTCAGGTCGTGGGGGCCCGTCGGGATCAGCGCCACCTCGCCGAACGCCTCGCGGAGCAACGCGACACAGCCCAGTCCGTCCGCGTCGGGGTCGGCGAGGACCACCCGCTGGGCCCCGTCGAGCGCCTCGCGGGTCTCGCGCTCGGCGCGCTCCTCGTCGAACGAGTCGGGGTAGAAGAAACCCGCGCCCGGCAGGAGGGACTTCCTCGCGAGCGGGAGGGTTTCGTCGTCGATGAGTTCGTCGTTCATACCGACCTCTCAGTTCCGGTACCGAAGAAACCCCCGATCCCGGCCATCGGTCGTTACAGTCCGCCAGTTCCCCCGATCTTATGTCCGGCGGTAGCGTTCCCCTCTCAACGCGATGGCAACGCCGATCTGGGAACGTACGCAACCAGCGAGCGTTCTCCGCACCGGAGTCGCTCTCTGCGCGGTCGGGATCGTGGTTTTGGTCGACGCACCCCGAACGACCCCCGAAATCGCCCTCGCTGTCGTCGCGGTCTGTTGTCTCGCGTTCGAACTCGTTCGGACAGCCCGTGACCGATGGGACGACCGACCTGGTCTGGACGCCGGCGGCCACGGTCTCGTCAGCCTCGCGCTCGTCCTGCAGTCGATCCGCCTCACCGGGCTCGGCCCCGCGTTCGGGTACGCCGCCACTGTGCGAGCGCTCGCCGACCTCGGGATACTCCTCGCGGGCCTCGGGGTCCTCTCGATGTGGTGTTCGAACCGTACGAAACCCTCCACCGACCGGACGAGCGAAATGGATCGCTCCTGATTCGACGGGAACGTTCCCGACTCAGAGTCGGAGCGCCATCTCCATCTCGAAGCTCTCGGAGCCGCAGGTCTCGAAGCCGAACTTGTGATAGAGCGCGATCGCCGCCTGATTCCATCGCTCGACGGTGAGCCAGACGTGCTCCGCGCCGTCGGCCTGGGCGCTCCCGAGCAAGCCTTCGAGGAGCTGTGAGCCGACCCCGGCCTGCTGGTGGGTGTCGAGAACGAAGATCGCGAGCTCGTAGGCGTCCTCGCCGTCGGGCACGAGGGTCGCGTGGCCGACGCACTCCTCGCCGTGGACGGCGATGACGTTGTAGCTCCCCGCGAGGATCACTTCGAGCCAGTTCTCGACGGCGTCCTCGTCGGCCGGTGGGATGCCCTGGGCGCGGTCGGCGGGGTCGAACGCGACGTACATCGCGGTGAGCGCCTCGCGTTCGTCGTCGTACTCCTGGATCCGGATCTCGCGGCCGTGGGCGTCGGTGAACGTGATGGGCGGCGGGTCGAACGTCCGGGCGTGGTCCTCGGGGTAGCCCCTCATCGGGCGAGTGTCACCGAGGTCTCGGCGTTCAGGAGGACGAACTCGGTGGTAGGGTCGAGCCGGATCTTCCCGGTCGGGGTGCGCTCGCCGCCGTCGAGCACCAGCCGGTCGAACCCGCCGGCCTCGGCGAGCTCGACCAGCGCGCCGCCGGCGTGACCTTCGACCTGCTCGATCCCGGCGTCGATGTCGACGTCGTCGAGCATCGTCCGGATCCGCCGTTCGACCGCCTCGGGGTCCGTGACGTCGCTCTCGACCACCGCCACCGTGAGGTCGTCGCCGGTCTCGCGCACCCGCGCGATGGTCCGTTCGAGCGCGTCGAACGCCCGGTCCGTCCCGTCGATACCGAGCAGCACGTTCATGCCGGATGCTGGCGGCCTCGGAGGAAAACCGTTGTGGCGCTCGCGGCTCCCGAACGCTTTTTCACCCCCGTCCGCAACCCACCACGATGACCGACGACGCTCCACAGAACCCCGATTCGGGGGATGAAACCGGCGAGGACCCGGCCCCCGACACGACGGTCCCCGAGGACGTCCGAACCTACGACCGCTTCTCGAAGATGGACGGTGCGCGCTATGAGCGCGCCAACGAGTTTCTCAGGGATCGAACGTACATCACCGCCCGTGAGTGGGCGATCGCGCGGCTGTGTGCCGACTTCCGCACCGAGACCGGCGTCGAGATGACCAAGATCGGCGACCACCTCCCCGAACTCGTCCCCTTCATGACCGACACCTACACGCCACAGGCCGTCAACCAGGCCCGGTCGGCGTTCGAGGGCAAGGTCAGGAAGGCGGGGGCGACCTTCCTCTACGGCGCGATGTGTGATTTCTTCACCGCCGAGGACCTCGACGACGTGATGTACGAGGCCACCGAGGTGGCGAAGTTCCTGCTCGAAGTCGAGGGCGTGGACCTGGCGTTCGACGACGAACTCGCCGCCGAGGAACGGATCTCCTCGACGATGCGCGAGGTGCGAACCCAGAGCGCCGCGCTCCGCCACGACGACCTCACCTGTCCCCACTGCGGCGAGCGGTTCGAACCGGGCGAGACGACCGACGAAGCCAGCGACTGACCGGGTAGGGATCCGACGGATCTCCTCGTTCGACCGTGGCGACGACGTCGACCTCGGGAGTAGCGACGTCGTGGAACGTCGGCTCCGGCCTCACTCGTCGGGGGTGTCGGGGAAGAACAGGTCCGGTTCGTCGTGGGTGAACGTCACCCACGTCTCGTCGTCGAGCGGGCGGACGTGGGTGTGCATCGCGCCCTCCGCGTGGCTCCGACGTTCGAGGGCCTCGACGTCCCGGTCGTCGTAGTAGGCCGGACAGCAGACCGCCTGCTCGGCCTCGGGGTCGGTGAGCACGAGCAGGAGGAACGTCATCCCCGCCTCCCGCGCGTGGTAGACCTCGTAGGAATCGAAGGTCGCCGCCGCGGTGACGCGTTCGAGTTCGTCGTACTCCTCGCCCGGGACGAGGACGTCGAGGCCGTAGCGTTCGTCGTTCTCGACCGCGACGTCGCCGGGGTGGAGTTCGAGCACCGAGTATCCCGCCTCGCGGTAGCCCGTGGCGGTGGCCGCCATGTCCTCCATCACCGCCTCCCAGGGTTCCACGACGCGCTCGAACGGGTTGTCCTCCGTCACACCCCTCCTGTGTCACTCGTGGACAAAAGCGTTGTTCCTCCGCCCGAAGCGCCGAGTTACCCCCGCCCGATCGTGAGAAACGACGACCGATCCGGGGTTCGACCGTCGATCCGGTCGGCGGGGTGCGCCAGACGTATATACACCCGTTTCGAACGGAGCGCCGTGACAGACCTCCTCTCGCTTTCCGGTCTGCGGACCCAGTTCGCCACCGACCGGGGGACGGTGAAGGCCGTCGACGGGCTCGACCTCACGGTCGAAAAGGGCGAAACCGTCGGCCTCGTCGGCGAGTCCGGGTCGGGGAAGTCGGTGACGGCGCTCTCGACGATGGGGCTCGTCGACTCCCCCGGTCGGGTCGTCGACGGCAGCGTCGAGTTCCACGACGCCGACCTCGCACGGACGTTCGCCGAGGAGTATCGTGGCGACTTCGCCGACCCGGAGCGGGGGACCGTCGACCTCACCCGCGCGCCCGACGACGCGATGCGTCGGGTCCGCGGCGGCGAGATGAGCATGATCTTCCAGGACCCGATGACCTCGCTCAACCCCGCCGTGCCCGTCGGCGAGCAGGTCGCCGAGAGCCTCCGCCTCCATCAGTACGGCGGTCGTCGGAAGGACTCGTGGTTCAACGCCGTCCGCGAAGTCGTGCCGCGGGTCGGGTCGGGGCTCGACGACCGAGTCCTCGAAGACACCATCGAGATGCTCTCGGCGGTCGGCATCCCCGAACCCGCCGCGCGGGTCGAGGAGTTCCCCCACGAGTTCTCGGGCGGGATGCGCCAGCGGGTGTTGATCGCCATCGCGCTGGCGTGTCGACCCCAGCTCCTGATCGCCGACGAACCGACCACCGCGCTCGACGTCACGATCCAGGCCCAGATCCTCGACCTGATCAACGACCTCCAGGACGAGTTCGGGATGTCCGTGCTCTTCATCACCCACGACCTCGGCGTCGTGGCCGAGACCTGCGACCGCGTCGCGGTGATGTACGCCGGCGAGATCGTCGAGGAGGGACCGGTCGAGGAGATCTTCGCGAACCCCTCGCACCCCTACACCTACACCCTGCTCGAATCCATCCCCCGCGAGGACGCCGACCGCCTGACCCCGATCGAGGGCAACGTGCCCGACCTCATCGACCTCCCCGAGGGCTGTCGGTTCGCGCCCCGCTGTCCGTGGGCCCACGCCGAGTGTCGCGAGGACCCGATCCCGTACCTCCAACACGGCCCCGAGGACGTGAACCACCGCTCGAAGTGCGTCCTCCAGGAGTTCGACACCAGCGAGTACGGCACCGACGAGGGGGTCGCGGCGACGGACGAACCGACCGCCGCACCCGACCGGACGGGCGAGCCGCTGGTCTCGGTCGAGGGGATGAAGAAACACTTCTCGCAGACCGAGGGCCTCCTCGATAGCTGGCTCGCCAGCGACACCAAGCCCGTACGGGCGGTCGACGGCGTCGACTTCGACGTCTACGAGGGCGAGACCCTCGGGCTGGTCGGCGAGTCCGGCTGTGGGAAGTCCACGACCGGGCGCACCGTCCTCAGGCTCCTCGAACCCACTGATGGGAAAGTGGTGTTCGCGGGCGAGGACCTCGCGGGGCTCGACGGCGACGCCCTCCGGGAGAAACGCCGCGAGATGCAGATGATCTTCCAGGATCCGCTGTCGAGCCTCGACCCCCGGATGAACGTCGGCGCGACGATCGCCGAGCCGCTCACGATCCACGACCTCCCCGAGAC